>JAFQLA010000043.1 GCA_017396725.1 Oscillospiraceae bacterium | reverse complement strand
CGTGGTCTGCTTTGCCGCGGGCCTCACCCTTTCCTATCTCGTTTCCACCCCCGTCGGCGCCACGGTAGTGGTCTGCAACCTTGCCGTCTTTGCCACCTTCTCTATTGCAGGCATGCTGAAAAAATAAGAAAATCCCCGAAGCCAAAAGCTTCGGGGATTTATTTTCAGAAGAATACGCCTGTCACAAAAATTTCAAGGCCGATGAAGATGAGGATGCAGCCGCCGAAAATACCCGCCTTGCCGGAAAGAGCGGTACCTGCCTTGCGGCCGATAAAAAGTCCGCCCATGCAGATGACGAAGGTCACCACAGCGATAATGATGCAAGTGAGGAGAGCCTCTGCTGCTGTCTGCTCAGCAATGGTGAAACCCACAGAAAGAGCATCGATGGAAGTGGCAACACCCTGCACCATCAGCGCACCGAAGCCCACGCCCGCGGCGCTCTCTTCTTCAGCTTCTCCACGGATGCCCTCATAGAGCATCTTGCCGCCGATAAAGGCCAGAAGACCCAGCGCGATATAAGGGATCAGCTTTTCAAAGGCCGCAAAATACTGCGCCACTGTATGTACGCAGACCCAGCCGATCACAGGCATCAAAAACTGGAAAAAGGCGAAAACACCTGCCACAAAGCACATTCTCCGTGCCGCCATCTTCGGCTCATGGAGCCCGTTGGCAAGAGAAACGGAAAAAGCGTCCATAGCAAGCCCGATTCCCAGCAGAACGGCATTGAAGAAAAACATAAAGCCCAGATCCACGCAAGCACCCTCCCCCAAAAAAATTGAGCACGCGTTAAACCGCTGTGCTCAAGCCGCAAGGCAAAAAAGAAGAGACTCCATGCGCAGCGCATGAGTCTCGCAAATTAAAGCAAGCCAGACCGCTTCACGGTCAGTATGTTGACTTGCTGCGCGCAAGCGCGCCTACTACTCCCTCATTAATTTTATATTAGCATCAATTTCCCATGCCGTCAAGCGTGCCAAGCCTTGCTTTTTACCGCGCCGCATCCTATAATTAACATATCTTCCCTGCGCCTTTCATATATTCTCCCAGAACGAGCTGACTTTCAGTCGGCAGGACGGAGAGTGTATCTGGTGAAAGGCAATATGGAGGAACGGGCCCGCACCCTGGCCCTCTACATCATCGAAAACCGCGCCACCGTGCGCGCGGCAGCAAAGAAGTTCGGCATCAGCAAATCCACCGTACACAAGGATCTTTCCGAGCGGCTGCCTCTTTTTGACAGGCCGTTGTATCTTGCCGCAAAAGAGATCCTGGAAGAGAATAAGGCCCAGCGCCATATCCGCGGCGGCATCGCCACGCGAAAAAAATATCGGGGCGAATGAAACTTTTCCGCCCTAAAATCCGTCTAATAAGTATCCGCATACGAAAGCCATCCCCCGCCAGCGGGGGCCCAACCATAAGGAGCACCATGTCTACTAAACTGCGAAAGACAAAAACGCAGAAGAGGATCAGCCTGTTGGTCTCGCTTCTCTTCGCCGCAGCCACCCTCATCGGCGGCATCGCCTGCTTTATCCGCGCCCCCGAGATCCCCACAGAGGATGATATCCCGGATAAAATCCCCGTCTCCGGCACAGAGGACACCCAGCAGGATCAAACTCAGCAGGACACCGATCCCGATCTCCCCGTCCTCACGAGAAAAGAAGATTTCTTCACCATCCTCGTCTCCGGTGTGGACGATGGAAACGGCAATTCCGACACCAATATTCTGGTGGCTTTTGATGCCGGCACAGGGCAGATAAACTGCGTTTCCATCCCCCGTGACACCCTTATCGATGTGGATTGGGGCGTGAAGAAGATCAATGCCTGCTACGGCCGCGGCGGTATTGAACTGATGGCCGAAAAGCTGGAAGAGATGCTGGGCATCCCCATCGACTTTACCGTGACAGTGGATCTGCAGGCCTTCGTCAAACTGGTAGATACCATCGGCGGCGTGGAATTCAATGTGCCCATCGACATGGATTATGACGATCCCTATCAAGATCTTTCCATCCATTTCTCCAAGGGCTATCAGTATCTCAACGGCGAAAATGCGCTGAAGGTGGTCCGCTTCCGCCACAATAACGACGGCTCCGGCTACGGCACCGAAGATCTTGGCCGCATCGGTACCCAGCAGGCCTTTTTAAAGGCCGTTGCCAAGAAGATGCTTGCCCTCGAAAACCTCGATAAGGTCTCCTCCTACGCGCAGATCTTCTTTGATTATGTGGATACCGACCTGACGGTGGGCAACATCGCATGGTTCGGCACCGAGGTCTTTTCCATCGGCCTTGATAACATCAACTTCATGACCCTTCCCGGCGACGGGCAGGGCTGGTATAAGGGCGGGTCTTACTACATCCTCTATCCCGAGGAAGTGCAGACCATGGTCAATACCTACTTCAACCCCTATACCACTGACCTCACGCTGGACGATATGCATGTTTTCGCCCCGTAATAAACCAAAAGAACCCCTTCCTTGCAGAAGGGGTTCTTTTTTATTTCTCAACGATCAGCGCCAGCATTTTTGCTTCCTTATCGGTATGGTTTTTGATGGAGTGGCCGTTACCGTCGCGGCAGACGGAAACATCGCCTTCCTTCAGGATAGATACCACGCCGTTTTCCTCCAGCGTCAATTCTCCGGAGAGGATATAATAATATTCCATGTTGGTATCATGGGTGTGATGACCGATAGAGGCTCCGGGAGGATAGGTAAAGGTGGCAAACAAAGAAGCATGGCCAAAAGTTTCCTCACTGT
>JAFQLA010000042.1 GCA_017396725.1 Oscillospiraceae bacterium | reverse complement strand
GCGCCCATCGGGGAGGTTGTGGCCCAAAGTCCAGATCTCCACGATATTTTCCTCCAGTCCCGCGCTGAGGTGAACGGTATCCGCACCCAGCAGATTGATACTGAGATCCAGAGTCCAGATGCCTTCGATCTTGGCGGTATCCATGCGGGTATCCGCTTCTTCCACCACATGCTCTGCAGCGGCGTTCAGCAGCGCTGCTATCTGATAGGAGGAAGGATACGTATCTCCGATATACCAGCTCATGCCGCTGATGTCGCTGCCCTTGATATTGGCAATGAGTTGGGTAAGCGTGTCGGAGATTACCGGCGGGAAGAGGGAGAAGAATTCCAGATTGTCACCGGGATAATTATAGAAAACGCCTTCGCTCATCCATACGCTGCAGGAATCGGTTGCATGAGAGATCACAATGGGATCGCCGTTTTCCCGTTCCAGCGTGAGAAGGGCGGTAAAGGGGCAGGCTGCGCCGCTGCGAAGCTCTTCGCCGGAGGTGAGGATCTCCTCGATTTTGGCAAGGGTGGCTCTGTCTGTTACGGTGCTGACGGCGGTGCCCACCTGCAGCGTAGCTTTGGTGATGCCCACGAGATCTTCGGGGCGGACATTGTCACCTACATTTGCTTCACGGCAGGAAGTAAGACAAAGTTCAAAGAGTTCTGCCGCGGCTTCACCCTTTACACGGCCGCCGCTAAGGCGGACGGCTTCACCCGTGCGGGTGAACTGCCACCATTCCTCGCCCCAGACAAGCCAGAAACCGTAGTAAGAATCGCCTACCTGCCAGTTGCCCTCTTCATCCATGGCGGCAAGGGCTTTATCATAGGCAGCCTGGAAAGCGTCCTGATCTTCGGGAATGAGATAGCGGTAATCGCCGCCTGCCATGGAAATGCCGGTAGGAGAAACGGCAAGGCAGAATTTTTCGCTATCGGCCTGCGTCTGCAAAAGGGTAGTGGTGGTATCGATGGTTTCACTTTCGCCGGAAGGTGCTGTGCCGTCTGTTTCATTGGGCTTTGCGCCGGTGAAGGTGCAGCCTACGGCAACAGCCAGCGAGAGGGTCAGGCAGATCACGGCAAGTGCCAGATTTTTTGGCCGCTTGACGATGACACCTACGCGCTCTTTGATGCCCTTGGCGCGGTCAGCCATGGTGGTGGAGGTCTGGAGCAGGAAGGAAGGTGCGCTGCTGACTACCGTCATATCCACAAGAGTGCGGCCGTAAGCAAGGCGATCGTCTTCCTTCAGGTGGGTCAGGGCGCCTTCGTCGCAGGCCAGCTCACAGTCGTGCTTGGAAAGAGAAGCGGCCCAC
The DNA here is from genome assembly GCA_017396725.1 of Oscillospiraceae bacterium. Next base: position 1,187 of record JAFQLA010000042.1, on the reverse strand, counting down.
CAAACCAGAGGGTTGAACCAGTGCAGGCACAGGCAGAGACTTCGCACGGCGGACCAGAATACATCGTGGCTGCGCCAATGGGTCAGTTCATGAGCCAGCACATGGGTCAGGGCAGGTTCCTGCGTGCACTGGGGCGTGAGATATACGGCGGGGCGGAAATAACCCAGCAGGCAGGGAGAGGGAATACCGTCTGTCACATACACGGGAAGCGGGGATGCTGTGCCTTTCAAAGGCACGGCGTTTTTCTTTGCCTCGTGTGTGAAGCGGAGATTTACAAAGAGGATCCAGGCTGCCATGGAAAGCGCGCCTGCGACATAGACAATTTTAAAAATATCAGCGGTTGTAATGCTATTTTCCTTAACAGGAATTTGGCTGGGTTCCTGCGGTGTAACAGGGATGATGGTGGGGGAATTTGCCCCGTCCTGCGCGCCTTCCAAATCGGGAGCGGTATCAGGCGCATCGTAGTTTTCGTAGATGGCTGCGGAGGTTTCCGCCCGCTCTACAAAGGTCATCACGCTGAAACTGCTCTGCCCCATTTCGAAGGGGATCAGCAAGCGGATGGCCACCAGCAGCCACATGGCATAGCGTACCCGCAGACTGATCTTGTCCGAGAGCACACGGCGCAGAAGAATGACAGCGAGAATGAGAACGCTGGAGGAAATGATCAGACTTTTCATTTGCCTTCCTCCTCTCCTTGCTGCAGCATGGCATAGAGCTCTTCAATGTCGGCTTTCGTCAGCTGATGCTGAGAAACCAGCGCGTTCATCAAAAGGCGGGCGCTGCCGCGGTAGGCGCGGGTCAGCAGGGAATCCGTCTCCGCGGCGACTACATCTTCCCGCAGTACCGCGGCACGGAAAAGCTTGGTGCGGCCTTCCTGCTCATAGGAAATGAGACTCTTTTCTTCCATGCGGCGCACCATGGTGGTGACGGTGCTTTTGGCCCAGCCTGCGGAAGCCTGCAGTTCCTTTACCAGTTCCATCAGGGTTTTTGGGCCGCTCCACAGCGCCTCCATCACATGCCACTCGCTTTGGGAAAGGGTGATGGTGTGTTTATCCATAAGGGTACCTCCTTTGTTGGTTTACTGTTGTAAGCCAAATATAACACGGCGGTTTACAACTGTCAACCAATTTTTGTAAAAAAAGAGAACGCTTTTTCAAACGCTCTCTTTTGAGAAATATCAGATGCAG
>JAFQLA010000041.1 GCA_017396725.1 Oscillospiraceae bacterium | reverse complement strand
TGGGGATCCGTGCCGAAGCTCATACCGCCGCCGTGGACGTTGGGACAGGAAATGTTGACTTCCAGCCAGCCGACCTGAGGCTCATCGTTGAGCTTTCTGCACACTTCCACATATTCATCCACAGAAAATCCGCTGACGTTTGCCATAACGGGCTTGTGGAAACATTCTCTGAGTTTGGGAAGCTCTTCGGCAACGACGGCGTCCACACCGGGGTTCTGAAGACCCACGGCGTTGAGAAGGCCGCCGGCATATTCGGCGATACGGGGCGTTGCATTGCCGAAACGAGGTTCCCGGGTAGTTCCCTTAAAGGAGAACGTACCGAGAAGATTGATGTCGTACAGTTCGGCAAATTCATAGCCGTAGCCAAAGGTGCCGCTGGCGGGGATCACAGGGTTATCCAGCTCCAGTCCGCACAGAGTGACTTTCGTTTCTACCACAGGATCTCCTCCTTTACCAGCACGGGGCCGTCTTTACAGATGCGCTTGTTGCCATAAATTGTTTTGCAGGAACAGCCCATGCAGGCGCCGAAGCCGCAGCCCATGCGCTCTTCAAAGCTGAACTGGCCGGGAAGTTCGCTTGCGTTATACACGGCCCGCAGCATGGGTTCGGGGCCGCAGGTGTAGATATAGGAGCATTCGCCGCATTCGCTGATAGCGTCCGTTACGAAGCCCTTGGTGCCGCAGCTGCCGTCCACGGTGGTGATGTGGACATCCGCGCCCAAAGCGGCAAATTCGTCTTTATAATAGATTTCATCTTTGGTGTTGAAGCCGAGGATCACGGTGACCTTTTTGCCCTCTTTTGCAAGGCAGCGGGCAAGATAAAACATGGGGGCCGCGCCTACGCCGCCGCCGATGAGCAGGGGGGCATCGCCGCTTTTGGAGGTGTCAAAGCCATTACCGAGACCGCTGAGGACATTGATCTCCTTGCCGGGGGCAAAGTGGCTCATTTCCTCAGTGCCCTGGCCCTGAACCTTATAAACGATGGTGAGGCTGCCTTCGCCCACATCACACACAGAGATGGGACGGCGCAGGAAATGGCCGTCCAGCGCCAGATTGACGAACTGGCCCGGTGCGGTGATGGAAGATACATCTCCCTTGAGCACCATTTCAAAGGTGCCCCGTGCCACGCCGCGATTGCTTGCGACGGTAAGAACGGTTTCTTTTCTCATGTGATCTCTCCTTTATCACTTCAGCTCGTCTGCCACATATACGGCCTTGCCGCCGCATACGGTGACGAGACAGTCAGCTTCGCTCTTCCAACCGGTGAAGGGGGTAGCCTTACCCATGGAAAGGAAGCTTTCGGGATCCACGGTGGATTCCTTGCCCAGACGGAAGAGGGTGTAATCCTCATCGCTGAGGGGAAGGCCGAAGCGCTTTGCGGGCGCGATGGCCATGAGGTCGATGAGCTTTTCCAGCGTAAGGACGCCGGGCTTTACAAGGTAGGTATAGAGCATGGCAAAACAGGTCTCCAGACCTACGATGCCAAAGGGGCTCTTGGCAAGGCCGCGGCTCTTTTCCTCTGCGGAATGGGGCGCATGGTCGGTAATGATCATGTCGATGGTGCCGTCCAGAATGCCTTCGATCAAGGCTGCGCGGTCTTCGGCGGAGCGCAGGGGGGGATTCATCTTGAAGCGGCCGTCTTCCTGCAGATCCTCATCGCAGAGGATCAGGTAGTGGGGGCCGGTCTCGCAGGTGATATCCACACCGTCAGCCTTGGCCTGACGGATCAGTTCCACAGATTCCTTGGTGGAGATATGGCATACATGGTAGGCGCAGCCGGTCTCCTTGGCGAGGCGGATGTCACGCTCGATCTGGCGCCACTCGCTCTCGGAGGAGATACCTGCGTGGCCATGCTGCGCGGCGTAGACACCATCATGGATGTAGCCGCCGTGGAGAAGCTCGTTTACTTCGCAGTGAGCCACGATCATCTTGCCCAGCTTCTTGGCTTCCACCATAGCGCGGCGCATCATTTCCTCATCCTGCACGCCGCGGCCGTCATCGGAGAAGGCGCAGACATGGGGGGCAAGTTCTTCCAGCGCGGCAAGAGTTTCGCCCGCTTCGCCCACGGTGATGGTGCCGTAAGGATAGACATGGATCAAAGCATCTTTTTTGATGGCTTCCAGCTGAGGGGCGAGGTTTTCCAAAGAGTCGGGGGTGGGCTTCAGGTTGGGCATGGAGCAGACCGCGGTGTAACCGCCGTGGGCTGCGGCCAAAGTACCGGTGGCAACGGTCTCTTTATAAGAAAATCCCGGCTCGCGGAGATGCACATGCACATCCACAAAACCAGGAAACAGGAAATATTCATATTCATCGGAAACGGAAACAACAGCACCGCCATTGGGCATGTCGGCGCAGACAGCAGTACCGTTGAAATAGCAGGATTCCTTCTGGAAAGTACCGTTATTGTAAACGTTCAGCTTAGGGAACAGTACCATAAGAACCTCCTCGTCAAGACAGTAAAATATCCTGCCTTCGCAGCAGGACATATCCAAGCGAAACACACAGAAAAAAGGGTGCGGAAAAAGGGGGAAAACGCAACTCCCATATTTTTTGATATTGTATCATTTGGGGGCTTTCGTGTCAAGGTAAGAGGGGGAAAAATGCACGGAAATTCAGCAAAAAAGAAGGAGAAGCGCGCAGCGCTTCTCCTTCAAAAGTTTATTCATACAGGGGGTACTTGGCGGTGAGAGCCTTGACGGCTTTGGCCACTTCTTCGCGGCTGCCTTCGAAATCCCGGGCTACCATACCCATCCAGCGGGCTACGGCGCGCATTTCGTCTTCCTTGAAGCCGCGGCTGGTGATAGCGGGAGTGCCGACACGGATGCCGGAGGTGACGAAGGGCTTTTCGGGGTCATTGGGGATGGAGTTCTTGTTGACGGTGATGTAGCACTCGTCCAGACGCTTTTCCATTTCCTTGCCGGTGATGCCGAAGTTGCGGACGTCAACGAGGATCACATGGTTGTCGGTGCCGCCGGAAACCAGACGGAAGCCTTCAGCCTTGAGGCCTTCGGCCAATACGGCGGCGTTTTTCACTACCTGACGGCCGTATTCCTTGAATTCGGGTTTGAGCGCTTCACCGAAGCAGATGGCCTTGGCTGCGATGGTGTGCATGAGGGGGCCGCCCTGTGTGCCGGGGAAGATGGCGGAGTCGATCTTCTTGGCCCATTCTTCCTTGCAGAGGATCAGACCACCGCGGGGGCCGCGAAGGGTCTTGTGGGTGGTGGAAGTGACAACATCCGCATAAGGAACGGGGTTCATGTGTTCGCCTGCGGCAACAAGGCCTGCGATATGGGCCATATCCACCATGAGGGTGGCGCCCACGCTGTCTGCGATCTCACGGAACTTGGCAAAGTCGATCTTGCGGGGATAAGCAGAGCCGCCGGCAAGGATCATCTTGGGCTTGTGCTGCTGCGCCAGATCGTAAACGGCATCGTAATTGATGGTTTCGGTTTCGTCATCGACGGAGTAGGCTACGGGATTGAAATACTGGCCGGAAATGTTCACGGGGGAGCCGTGGGAAAGGTGGCCGCCGTGAGCCAGATTCAGACCCAGATAAGTATCGCCGGGCTGAAGCAGAGCCTTGAATGCGGCAAGGTTTGCGGAAGCGCCGGAATGGGGCTGAACATTGGCGTGGTCTGCGCCGAAAAGCTTGCAGGCGCGCTCGCGGGCGATGTTTTCCGTCACGTCTACACACTGACAACCGCCGTAGTAGCGTTTGCCGGGGTAACCTTCGGCATACTTGTTGGTAAGACAGGTGCCCAAAGCCTTCATCACGGCTTTGCTTACCAGGTTTTCAGAGGCGATGAGCTCAATGTTGTTTCGCTGGCGGTCAAGTTCAGCTTCGATAGTCTGACCGACTTCGGGATCGTACTGAGTGATAAAATCAATGCTGTCCTGGATCATGGCAGATGGTCTCACTTTCTTGTTTTATAAAAAAATCCGATGAAAACATTATCAACGACATATTGAATCATAGCAAAAGGAATGGGGCGTGTCAAGGCTTAGGAACAGAAGATGCCCAGCTCTGTAATGACAGGCTGTACGGGTTTGTCATGGGGCAGCGTGGGGATAAAATTCTGCACCAGCATTTCAGGGCAGATCATAGCGGCGGGGCCATCGTATAATTCAAAAAACCGATCATAATACCCACCGCCCTTCCCAAGACGCTTACCGTCCCGGGTGCAGGCGAGACAGGGGATCAGGGCAAAATCGATCTCGCTGTGGTCAAGGGTGGGGCAGTTGGCGGCAGGCTCAAGGATGCCGTAGGAACCCACAGAGAGTGCATCCATAGAATCAATGCGGCAAAGAGCCATGCGGTTGCCTTCCATGCAGCGGGGCACGCAGACGGTTTTGCCGCTTTGCCATGCGTCCTCCAGCAGAGGGAGGGTATCGATCTCCCGGGCGGTGCCGATAAAAAGGAACACGGTTTCAGCTTTGCGGTAAGGAGCGTATTCCAGCACGTGGCTGCAGATCTTATGGCTGAGCTCTGCGCGCTGCGGGATGAAGCTTTCGGTGATGGCTTTGCGGATCTCGCTTCGCAAAGACTTTTTTTCTTCCTGAATCTGCTGCATAAATTTCCTCAATAATTGTCATCCCACTCCAGATTTTTGGCCGTTCCGTAGGAGATGGCGGCCGAGCCGAATCTGGCGCGGATGGCGTCCATGGTTTTTTCCACTTTTTCCTGCTTTTCATTTACGGCGGTTTTGCTGCCGCTTAAAAGATCGATCTGTTCGTAAGTTTCCAGATTTTCCGTGAGGTTAATGGCGGTGACGCCCAAAAGGCGGATGGGATTGGGCGGCTGCCATGCCGCTTCCATCAGCTCCATGGCGGCGTGGAAAATGTCCTTCATGAGATGGGTGCCGGAGGGAAGCTGCTTTTGTCGGGTGATGGATTTGAAATTGGCGTCCTTCACCGTGATCTGCACGCCGCTGCAGTATAGTCCGTGATGGCGCAATCGCATGGCCACCGAGTCGGAGAGAAGGGAAAGGCCTGTGCGTACCGCGTCCCAAGTGGTGAGGTTCTGGCGGAAGGTAGTGCTGTTACCCACGGATTTTACCGTTTCGGGTTCGTACCAGCTCCGCACGGGGCTGTGCTCTTCGCCGCTGGCATAAGCATGGAGCTGCAGACCCAGCTTGCCGAAGAGATCTTCCAGCGTGTCTACAGGAAATTGTGCCAGCTCGCCAATGGTGTAAACACCGTACTGATTCAGAACCTTTGCCGCGGCCCGTCCCACAAAGAGCAGGTCACGGATGGGGAGAGGGAAGACGATCTCCTTCCAGTTTTCCCGGGAAATGAGTGTGGTGGCGTCAGGTTTTTTGTAGTCACTTCCGAGTTTTGCAAAGATCTTGTTGAAGGAGACCCCCACAGAAAGGGTGAGTCCCAGCTCTTTTTTTACGCGGTTTCGGATCTCGTCTGCGATCTGCACCGCGTCTCCGCCGAAAAGATGGGAACTGCCCGTGATATCCAGCCAGCTTTCATCGATGCCAAAGGGTTCGATGAGATCGGTGTATTCCGTGTAAATGGCATTGACCTTCTGGGAATAGACGCGGTAAAGCTCGTGATGGGGCGGGAGCAGCACCAGGTCGGGACACTTTTTTTTGGCCTGCCAAATGGTTTCCGCTGTGGCGACGCCGAACTTTTTGGCGTGTTCATTTTTAGCGAGAATGATGCCGTGGCGGGAGGTGGGATCGCCGCAGACGGCTACGGGAACATCCTTCAGATCAGGGCGGGAGAGGAGCTCCACGGAGGCATAAAAACAGTTGAGGTCACAATGCAGTATCGTGCGGTCCATGATAAACTCCTTTCCTTTTTCCTTCAGTTTACCACAGATCGGGGAAGAAGGAAAGAGCGGCGGGACGAACAAAAGGTTTACAATAATCGGGAGCTGCTTTATAATAAAACCAACTATACGCAAAAGGGGGGAGCATATGAAAGGACGGCAGTTTACCTGCGGTTTTACGGGGCATCGCCCCACCAAGCTCCCTTGGGGCTATCGAGAGGAGGATCCCCGCTGCGTTGCGCTGAAAAAACGGCTTTATGACGCGGTGGAAGCGGCTTATGCCGAAGGATATACCCATTTTCTCTGCGGTATGGCGCAGGGTTGTGATATCTATTTCGGCGAGGCGGTGATGGAGCTGAAAACGCGCCACAGTGATGTGACGCTGGAGGCCGTCATCCCCTGCGCCACCCAGACCCAGCGTTGGCCCGCCTCCGCGCGGCAGCGGCATGAAAAGATCGTGGCGGCAGCGGATCTGGAAACCTTGATCTGCGAAAATTATACGCCTGACTGCATGGCCCGCCGCAACCGTTATCTGGTGGATCACGCGTCCCTTCTTATCGCGGTACATAACGGCCTGCCCGGCGGCACGCTGCAGACCATCACTTATGCTATGGGGCGGGGTGTACCCATTTTGGATATTCCCGTTGAAAGTGTGAAAAAGGAAGACAATGAAGGTTAATTATCATACCCATACCCGGCGCTGCATGCACGCCATCGGCACAGAGCGGGAATATGTGGAAAGTGCCATCAGGGCAGGCTTTGATGTGTTGGGCATTTCCGACCATGTGGCCTATCCCTTTAAAGGCGGTTATGTTTCCGGTGTGCGTATGCCCATGGGGGAGATGGATTGCTATGTGCAGACGGTGCTGGATCTGAAAAAGGAATATAGCCGGGATATCAAGCTGCTGTTGGGTTTTGAAACGGAATATATGCCGGCTCTTTTCGGGGAGCTGATGGAAACCGTGGATCAGTACCCAATGGACTATATGATTCTGGGCCAGCATTATTTTGATGCCGAAGGCACAGGAGACTATGTGGGCAATGCCTTTGGCGATATCGAACTGCTGCGGCTTTATGTCCGCCAGACGCTGGAGGGCCTGGATACGGGGCGCTTTCTCTATCTGGCGCATCCCGATCTTCCCAATTTCCATGGGGATGCCGCCCAGTACCGCGCGGTAATGGAAGAGCTTTGCCGCGAAGTAAAGAAGAGAGATGTGCCCATTGAATTTAACCTTTTGGGCCTTGCGGACCGAAGATGGTATCCCCGCGCGGCTTTCTGGGATATCGTAAAGGAAACGGGCAATCGGGTCATTTTGGGCTATGATGCCCACCAGCCTTCCTTCCTGCAGCGGGATCATGCCCGGTGCGCGGCGGTAGAATATCTCCGCTCGCTTGGTATTGAGCCGCTGGAAACGCTGGGTGTGGAGAGTAAAGTTTAAGAGTGAAGGAGAAACAGCATGCTTTGGGATCTGCCTTTCGGCAACGTGCTGATGACATTTTTTATATCGATGGTTCCTGTGATAGAACTGCGGGGAGCCATTCCTGTGGCTATCGCCCACGGTATGGATCTGTGGCCTGCCATAGTGGTATCCGTGCTGGGCAATTTGGTGCCGGTGCCGTTTATCATCATTTTTATCCGCAATATTTTTGCGTGGCTGCGTGAAAAAAGCGAGTGGTTGAACAAAATGGTGACAAAGCTTGAGCGCCGCGCGGAAAAGAAGTCCGACACGGTGCGAAAGTACGAGTTCTGGGGCCTTTTCCTCCTGGTGGCGATTCCGCTGCCCGGTACCGGTGCATGGACGGGCGCTTTGATTGCCGCTATGCTGAAGATGCGTATCAAGCGCGCTTTTCCCTCTATTGCTCTGGGCGTTATTGCTGCGGGGCTGATCGTGGCTTTTGTGACTTACGGTGCCGGCATGGTGTTCTTTTCCTGAGGAGGGGCGGCTGTGAGTGAGATTTTGCTGCAGTGGGATTGGAATATCCTCCATGCGATTGCTGATATGCGGTGCGCTTTTTTGGATGTGCTGCTGCCCTTTTTTTCCAAGTTGGGGGATGCGGGACTTATCTGGATCATCATCGGCGTAGCGCTGCTTTTTACCCGCCGTTACCGCAAAACGGGTATTGCTGTGCTTTTGGGCCTTCTGGCAGGCGTGCTCATAGGAAATGCGGCGCTGAAGAATCTCATCGCCCGTCCGCGGCCTTGCTGGCTGCAGCCGGAGATGCTGCACCTGGTTGCAAATCCTGCGGATTATTCCTTCCCTTCGGGACATACGCTGTCCTCCGCCGTTGCGGCAGCTGCCCTTACCCGGGGCGAGCGTCGTTTTGGCTTTGCCGCCATTCCTTTGGCGGGGCTGATCGCCTTTTCACGGCTGTACCTTTTTGTGCATTTCCCGAGCGATATACTCTGCGGCGCGATTTTGGGCGCGGCTATCGGGTATTTCGTTTTTGAGATAGTGAAAAGATTGAAAAGTAAAAAAGAGTGAACGGTTTACCGTTCACTCTTTTTTTCACTTCAGCTTTTCGGGAAATTTCACACCGTGGAAGCGCATGAGGCAGCGCAGGGGATAGTCCCGATCCAGATAGTTTTTGCAGTACCACTCGAAGGTGGCGTCCGGCACCCGGGAAAGCTCGGGCGCTTCGCAGCGGAAGAGTTCAAAGGTGGTCTGATCGCCGCTTAAGAGAGCTGCCATCAGTTCCAGCTGCTTTTCTTCTATCAACCGCTGCATGCAGCGATCCATCAACAGCACGCATTTTTGTTCTTCTTCATCGGCATAGTATTCTTTGTTGCCCAGCCAGTAAAGAAATTCATGAGGATCGAGATCCATCTTGGTGGTGATTTGGGAAAGCTTAAAAAATTCTTTCCAATTTTCGTTCTTTACCACCTCAATAAGGTAGGTGACGAGGGAATTCTCCTGATTGATGCAGTCCAGAAATACCTCAAAGGCATGCTTTCCTTTATCGGGGTCTTCTGCGGCGGGGGGCTCCTCTTGCGGTGCTTCCTGCGTTTGTGTCATAGCGCGAAGGGAAGCAAGAAGATCGTCGGTATTGAAATCGGCATAGACTTCATCGGGGATCACGGTGCCTTCCGCCTCGCTACAGAGCCGCACGAAAGCAGGAATACCCATGGCGGCGATCTGCTGCTGGAGCTCCATAGCTCGCTTTTCGGGCGCGCTTTCCTGCAAGACGATGCCTTCAGGCGCGGCAAGCTGACCCTCGCAAAGCTTTTCTATATAGTTGAGATAATAGTCCAAAAGTGTCATGTTAAACTCCTTTACAGCATTGCGTCATGAAGCTCTTCGGTGATAGCACCGCGGAAAATACGGGTGGAGTGGCCGTGGAGCGTTTCGAGGCTTCCGGCGGACATGGGGATCTCGATATTGCCGTGCATGGAGATGTCGATATCCAGAATGAATTTGGGTTCTGTATCCTGCTTGGCGCCGGGCGCGGTGGACTTGATGGTGCCGGGGCCCGCGTGGATCTTGGCGCGGCAGCTGCTGTCGAGCATCATTTCCACATCGATGGAGGACTTCATCACGGCCTGTTCCCGCACATCCTCTTCTGCCAGGGGGCCAAGATAAGGCGGCTCAATAAGGTCGCTCCAGGGGGTTCCTTCCAGCTCCAGCTTTTTGCGGGAGATGATGTTGAGATAGCGAAGACCGATGCGCTGGAAAAAGGCGGGCTGATAGATCTTGATAAACTGAGCCAGAGGTTTATCCAGCATTTTGGCAAAATCCTCCCAGCAGGTATAGCGCAGGGTGGAAAGGGCGATAAAATTGCGGGTGAGATTCAGCTTCCACATATTATCCGCGGAAACAAAATGATAATTGGAAACGGGCGCGGGGCGGTCCACCTGAGGCGCGCCGTCCACAAAACCGGTGATCTTGGGGGCAGGCTGATCCTTTTTGAGAAGATAGCGGGGAAAATCGGCGCGGATAGCTTCCTGAAAATCCGCAGGCTCCTTAGCCTCGATGGCGAGAATATCGGGGAAGCGGATCTGACAGATCACCTCGTGGAGAGGGGAGCGGTCGTAAATAACGCGATCTTCATGAGAAAACAGCATGCGCAGAACTCCTTTGCTCAGTAGTTACCGATATTTTAATCGTCTGCGGCCAAAAAGTCAAATCAGCGGTAAAAACGGTGGCAGCCGATGGTGCGGACATAGGTGCAGTTGGAATTGATCCACTTGCCCTGGGAGAGGGCGGGGGCGTAAAAATACATGCAGTCCCCTACAGGACGGCTGCCCCGCAGGGCGAGCTTTGCCGCCGTCACGGAGGCGGAAGAGGGCTCTTTATAGATGCTGCCATTCATGGTGGGCTCAAACTGCACGGCGTCTTTGGTGTCAAAGATCACATCGTAGATGGTATCGGGGTATTCTTTCGAACGGACGCGGTTGAGAACCACGTTGCCCACGGCGATCTGTCCTTCCAGACTTTCCGCCCCGCTTTCGGCATAGATCACGCGGGAGAGCCAGTAGAGGTCATCTTCGGTATAGGGATAAGGAGCCAAAGAGGTTTTCGTATCCACCGCGGCGCCGACGAGGCTGCGGTCCCAGCGGACATCATAGCCCAGCGCACCGGCAAAAATACGAAGCGGTACATAAGTAACGCCGCTTTTGATATATACGGGGGTTGGGAGGTCGTAGGAGATACCGTTTACCGTGATGCGTTTTTGCCCCACGGGGGCGAGGATCTCGTTGTGCGCATTGCGGGCGGCTGCCGCCTGCTGCGTTCCATCCCACCATATTTCATACCCGCCTACGGCATTGAGGAAAGCGCGCATGGGAACATAGGTGGTGCCTTGTTCCAAAGGACAGCGTGCCTGCAGCGCATTGCCGTCAATATACACGGCGGCGGAAGCGGCTGCGGCGGGGAGGGTGAGAGAGCAGAGCACCGCTGCGGTGAGCAGCAGAGCAAGTAACTTTTTCTTCATAATGCTTTTCCTTTCCAAAAGAGATGTCAAAAGCATAAAAGAGAAAAAGTTGGATTGCAAACCACAATAATTGCAATAATTGGAAAGCTTTTCTCCTTGACAGAATATATTGCGTGAAAACAGGAAAAACGCCGCTTTCAAAGCGGCGCTTTTCAGGAAGAATGGCAAATATTAGATATACTGCTGTTTGAGAACATCGATAACACCGCGGGTGGTAAGCCGCAGCGTGGGGATCACGGGAAGAGCCATAAAGCTCAGAGTCATAAAGGGGTCGATACCGCGGGATACACCCAGCGCAAAGGCTTTTTCTTTGGCATCTTCCAAGGCTTCATTCACCTTTTCCAAAGGTTCATCGCTGATGATACCGGCAATAGCGAGGGGGACATGCCCCAGCACTTCGCCGCCATCCATCACGGTGATGCCGCCGCGGCTTTGGGCAATATGGTTGACGGCGGCTGCCATATCTTCTTCGTTGGTGCCCACTACAATAATATTATGGGAATCGTGGGATACGCTGGTGGCTACGGCACCGGACTTAAGTCCGTAGCCTTTGATATAGCCGATACCGATGTGTCGGGTATTTTTATGGCGTTCCACCACGGCGATCTTCAGGATATCCTTTTCAATATCGATGCTTTGCGCGTAACCTTCATCGCTGGTGACGATCTCGCCGGGGATCATGCCGATAACACCGCGGGGGCGGGAGTCGGCAAAGTCGGCGGCGGCGAGATGGGAGAGGTGGAAGGTGTTGTGGGCTTTTGCTGCAAGGTCGCTGTCCACTTCGGGAGCGGGGAAATCTTTGACCTTGCCGTCATACATCAGCTCGCCCTTCTTATAGACCCGCTCGATGTTGAAGTTTTCAAAATCATCGATGACCACAAGGTCGCCCAGATAGCCGGGGGCAATGGCGCCGCGGTTATTAAGCAGGAAATAACGGGCGGCATGGTGGCAGGCTACCTTAACGGCAAGGATGGGATCCACCCCGAGGGCAATGACCTTTTTGACAATATAGTCGATATGGCCTTTTTCCAGAAGATCGCTGGGGTGCTTATCGTCGCAGCAGAACATGCACCGCTCAGCATACTGAGGCGTCAGCAAGGAAGCGAGAGCCTCCACATTGTGGGCGGCCGTGCCGTCACGAAGCATAATGAACTGGCCCAGACGGAGCTTGGCAAGCGCGTCTTCGATCTCGGAACATTCGTGGTCGGAATATACGCCGGCAGCCACATAGGCATTGAGGTCGTTTCCTGTAAGACCGGGGGCGTGACCGTCGATTTTCTTATGGTGGGCCTGCGCGCCGGTGATCTTTTCCACCACTTGGGGATCGCCGTTGATGATACCTACATAATTCATCATTTCCGCAAGACCCTGCACTCTGGGATGCTCGTAGAAAGAATCGATGGCGCGATAATCCAACGCGGCGCCGGATTCATCCAAGGGGGTGGCGGGCACACAGGAGGGGAGCATGAAACGCACATCCACAGGACGTCCTTCCGTTGCCTGCAGCATATATTCGATGCCGTCAGTCCCCATAACATTGGTGATCTCGTGGGGGTCGGTGATGACGGTGGTGGTGCCATGGGGGAGAACAGCCTTGGCGAATTCCGCGGGAGTGACCATGGCGCTTTCCAGATGGATATGGGCATCGATAAAGCCGGGCAGAACGATCTTGCCCGCCACATCCACTTCCGTGGTGCCGCTGTAGGTGCCGATGCCTGCGATAAGACCGCCGGCCACAGCGATATCGCCGGTGCAAAGCTCATTGCTGAAAACGTTGACATAAGTCGCGTTTTTCAAAACCAGATCCGCATCCTGACGGCCTGCGGCAACTTCGATCATGCGGCGCTTTTTTGCGGTTTTGCGGTTGATTTTGCCGGTGTAGCTTTCTTTGTTTGCCATGAGACGCACTCCTTTCTGTACCCTGATATTCTATTCTCACAAGACTAAAAATATTATTTAGGCATCCTAAATTTATTTTTAAAAGCGTATCATAAAATGGCAAAAATGTCTAATAGAAAATCAGACGCTGATTTTGTGCAATATGCAAAAAGAGCCGACTGCAAAAGCAGTCGGCCCGGAAATTGAGAGATTATTCTTTTACGCTGCCGTCAGCATTGAAAAGGGGCAGAGGAGCAAGGAAACGGATATCGTCGCGCTGCTGGGCGTCGCCCTCAGCGAGAACGGCAATGCGGCCTGCCACGGTGCCGCCGGCCTGATGGATAAGGGCTTCCATAGCATGGAGGGAGCCGCCGGTGGAGATAACATCATCCACAATAAGGATGCGCTTGCCGCGGATAAGATCGGCATCATCACGGCCCAGATACAGTGCCTGGCTGCCGGCGGTGGTGATGGAATGATCCTCCACACAGATGGGATCGGGCATGTAGGCCTTGGGGCCCTTGCGGGCGATAAAGTATTTGGAAGCGCCGCTTTGACGGGCCATTTCGTGGATCAAAGGAATGCTCTTGGCTTCGGCGGTGAGCATGTAATCATAGTCTTCAGCGGGAACGAGATCCAAAAGATCCCGCGCGCAGGCAACGGTGAGCTCTGCGTCGCCGAAAACGATGAAAGCGGCAATATAGAGACTGTCGGTGATCTTGCAGATGGGCAGCTCGCGCTTGAGCCCGGCGATGGTCATAGGATAGGTCAGCATAAAAAGCCTCCTGACATTTTTTCTTTCAATTGCTATTATACGGCGAAAAAGAAAAAAGTCAATGCGGCAGGGAAGGGCGGGGCGAAAAGGTAAAACAGATTTGCTGCGCGAACGGTTTGTTGAAATAATTTCACATCGGTGTTTATAAAATGTTATAAAATAACGGTTTTTCAGAACAAAAATGCAAAAAGAGCGATAATATTGAAAAAAAACAACATTTTTTGCGGGTTGAAAATTGCGAAAAAATGAAAAAAATACTTGAGAAAAGCAGAGGATGGTGCTAGAATGGTAATTGCGGTGGAAATCGCCGCTATCATCCGTTCTCGGGGATAAATATTTAGGAGGTAATTACTCTCATGAATGCTTATATTGAAAGCGTAATCGAAAACGTAAAGAAGAAACACGGTGATGAACCCGAATTCGTGCAGACCGTAGAAGAAGTATTCTCTTCTCTGGAACCTGTTATCGAAAAGCACCCTGAGTATGAAAAGTTCGACCTTCTCGGCCGCATGGTTGAGCCCGAACGTATGTTTACCTTCCGCGTAGTGTGGATGGATGATAACGGCAACTATCACACCAACATCGGTTATCGCTGCCAGTTCAACGGCGCTATCGGCCCCTACAAGGGCGGCCTGCGCTT
>JAFQLA010000040.1 GCA_017396725.1 Oscillospiraceae bacterium | reverse complement strand
GAAGCCAAAGAACTGATGGCGACCCTGCGTTATCTCGGCAGCGCCCAGGGCGTGCTTTACTGCGATTTTTGGAGTTCGCTTCCCGTAAAGGGCCGCCCCTATATGCAGAAGGTAAATGATCTGCTGGCTACCAAGGAGAATGAGCTGATTACCTCCAAAGAGATGCAGCGTCTGGCAGAGTATTTCCGTGAACTGGATGAATCTGCCGTGGAGAATGATTACGATCGCGGTCTGATGCGCAGCGTGATCCGCACCTATGATCATGCAACCAAAGTTCCGCTGGATCTGCAGCTTGAGATGAGTGCCTTCTCTTCCGAAGCTTCCATCTTCTGGCAGGAAGCAATGAAGAATGCCGATTTTAAATCCTTCAAGCCCTATCTGGCCCGCGCCTTTGAATACGGACGCCGCCAGGCGGAAGCGATTGATCCCAACCGCAATCCTTTTGATGTTCTGGTTGGTGAGGCTGACCGCGGTCTTTGTGTGGAAGAAGCGGAAAAGCTTTTCACCGAGCTGCGCACCGGTATTGTGGATATTCTCGGCAAGGTCGGCGCACAGCAGGCAGCGATCGATACCTCTTTCCTGAATGTTGACTGCGACAAGCCTACCAAGATGGCTCTGGCCCGCAAGGCGGTGCAGATCATGGGATTTGACGAGGAAATCGGGACCTTTGGCGAGCGCATTCACCCCGTTTGCTCCGGCATCGGCCCGCGCGACTGCCGGCCGACTTCCAACTATGACATCGTCTGGGAAGGCATCACCGGCCTGATGCATGAGTGCGGCCACGGTATGTACGATACCGGCGCCAACGAAACTGCTATTGAATACTCCCTCTGGGGCGGTATCGGCGGCGGTATGCATGAATCGCAGTCCCGTTTCTGCGAGAATCTCATCGGCAAGAGCCCCGAGTTTTGGGAATACTTCTATCCTTCCGTACAGCAGGCCATTCCCTCGCTGCAGAAGGTGCCGCTGGAAGTCTTCTACCCTGCCATCACCAAAGCTACTCCCTCCCTCAAGCGCATGGAAGCAGACGAGCTGACCTATAACCTGCATACCATCATCCGCTTTGAGATGGAAAAGGAATATTACTACGGTAAAACCAAGACCGATGATTTCGAAGAGATCTGGAACGATAAATATGAGAAATATCTCGGCATCCGCCCGCAGAATGCGCGCGAAGGTGTACTGCAGGACGGCCACTGGGCAAGCATCTGCATCGGTTATTTCCAGACCTACACCCTCGGCAATCTCTATTGCGGTCAGTTCCGCCATAAGATGCTGCAGGATCGTCCCGACGCCTTCACACATCTGAAGAACGGCGACGCTTCTCATATCACCGGCTGGCTGCGTGAAAATGTCCATCAGTACGGCTGTACCTACGACCCGCAGGAAATGCTGATTAAGGCGACCGGTGAGCCCCTGAATGCACAGTATTTCATTAACTATCTGCGTGAGAAATATCACGCATAAGGAGTACCATCTATGCCCATGAATAAATGCTATAAAATCGGCGTTGATCTGGGCGGTATGAGTATCAAAGCAGGTGTTCTTGATCCGGATCAGAAGATCCTGGTCAAGGACACCTGTCCTACTGATATCGCCGGTGGTCCGCAAAAAGTTCTTTCTGATATGGCTGCGCTGGTGGAGCGTGTGATTACTGCTGCCGGCATTTCCAAAGAAGAATGCATCGGTATTGGCGTTGGCTGCCCCGGTTCGGTGGATGCACAGAGCGGTATTTTTCTGTATGCCTGTAATCTCGGCTGGGAGGATGTGCCGCTGGCACAGACGCTGTCTGAATTGACCGGTCTGCCTACCCGCGTCAGCAACGATGCCAACTGTGCCGTACTCGGTGAAGTGGTTGCCGGCGCTGCACGCGGTTATGAAGACGTTCTGCTGCTTACACTGGGAACCGGTGTTGGCGGCGGTCTTGTTTGGGGCGGAAAGATCTTTGAAGGCGGTAAAGGCGGAATGGAGCTCGGCCATGTGATGCTGCGTGCCGGCGGTCTCCCCTGTTCCTGCGGCCGCAATGGCTGTCTGGAGGTGTATACCTCTGCAACAGCGCTGATGCGGGAAGCCAAGAATGCCTGTGAAACCCATCCCGAATCCATGATGAATCAAATGATGCAGCAAAAAGGCGCCATGGACGGCATTATTCCCTTTGAAGCAATGCGTGCCGGAGATGAAACTGCCTGTAAAGTGATTGAACATTACATCGCTGATCTTGGTGATGGCATCACTGATTTGGTCAACACCTTCCGCCCGCAGTTGGTTTTGCTCTCGGGAGGCATCAGCAACCAGGGAAATTATCTTACCGATCCGCTTAACGACTATCTTGCTGCGCATGCTTATGCCGGTGAGCACCTTCCTATTCCCCGCGTTTGCCGTGCGGAGCTTGGCAACGATGCCGGTCTGGTTGGCGCGGCCAATCTCTTTTAAAATCAGGGGCAGATTTCTGCCCCTTTTTCTTTTTTGAAAAAAACCTTGTGCTTTTATAAAAATGTGATATAATATATTGGTAATTGCGCAATAGCGCATTCTTCGGAATATGCATTGCATTGCACGGATATTTTGGAAGATGCAGACGGCTGGTCCTGTGCGACGGCGTGCCGTGAACCATGTCAGGCGGGGAACCGAGCAGCATTAAGCGGTTATGGCCGTGCGCCGCAGGTAGCCTGTCGTCTGTATCTTCGTGAATATCCGTGTTTTTTATTGACCAAAATCAGGAGGCGGCAAGATGTATAAAGCGCTCTATCGTAAATATCGCCCGATGAGCTTCGAAGACGTGATCGGACAGACGCAGATCGTGCAGACGCTGCGCCATCAGGTCTCTTCGGGCCGCACTTCTCATGCCTATCTTTTCACAGGCCCGCGCGGCACCGGCAAAACGACCTGCGCCAAGCTGCTGGCTAAAGCCATCAACTGCCTTGATCCGCACAACGGCGATCCCTGC
This sequence comes from Oscillospiraceae bacterium, assembly GCA_017396725.1. The sequence goes on along the minus strand of JAFQLA010000040.1, from coordinate 180 downwards.
GGCGAATGTGAGATCTGCCGCGGAATTGACGACGGCAGCATTCTGGATATTCTGGAAGTGGACGCCGCCAGCAACAACGGCGTTGATTTTATCCGCAGCCTGCGCGAAGAAGCGATGTATGTCCCTGCCCGCGCCCGCATGCGCGTTTACATCATCGATGAGGTTCATATGCTTTCGCAG
>JAFQLA010000039.1 GCA_017396725.1 Oscillospiraceae bacterium | reverse complement strand
CTTGGGAGTGGGAGATTCATCGAAGCGGGCGAAGTAGCGGCCCAGCATCATGAAGTCAGCGCCCATGGCCAGAGCCAGGGTCATGTGATAGTCGTGAACGATACCGCCGTCAGAGCAGACGGGAACATAGATACCGGTCTTTTCGAAATATTCGTCACGGGCGGCGCACACTTCGATGAGCGCGGTGGCCTGACCGCGGCCGATACCCTTCTGCTCACGGGTGATGCAGATAGAGCCGCCGCCGATACCGACTTTAACAAAGTCAGCGCCTGCTTCGGCAAGGAAGAGGAAACCGTCACGGTCAACTACATTGCCTGCGCCCACCTTGACGCTATCGCCATAGTTTTCGCGGATATAAGCAATGGTCTGTGCCTGCCAGCAGGTATAGCCTTCGGAAGAGTCGATGCAGAGAACGTCTGCGCCGGCTGCCAGAAGAGCGGGAACACGCTGGGCATAGTCCTTGGTGTTGATGCCGGCGCCTACCATGTAGCGCTTGTCCTTATCCAGCAGTTCCAGGGGGTTTTCCTTGTGGCTATCGTAGTCCTTGCGGAAAACGAAATACTTCAGGCACTGGTTTTCATCGATGATGGGGAGGGCGTTGAGCTTATTGTCCCAGAGGATGTTATTGGCTTCCTTCAGCGTCACGGTGTCGGGCGCGGTGATGAGGCGGGAGAAGGGAGTCATAAAATCGCCAACCTTTTCATCGCCCGTCATGCGGCTTACACGGTAGTCACGGCTGGTGACAAGGCCCATGAGCTTGCCGTTGGGCTGGCCGTTATCGGTGATGGCGATGGTGGAGAAGCCGTTCTTTTCCTTCAGGGCCAAAACATCGTTGAGGGTGGCATCCACGGTGAGGTTGGACGCGGAGGTAACGAAACCTGCCTTGTAGCCCTTGACGCGGGCTACCATGGCGGCTTCATCCTCAATGGACTGGGAGCCGTAGATAAAGCTCATGCCGCCTTCCTTGGCAAGGGCAATTGCCATGCTGTCGTTAGACACGGACTGCATGATAGCGGAAACCATGGGGATATTCAGGGAAATCGCGCTCTCTTCACCCTTCTTGAACTTGACAAGAGGGGTCTTCAGGCTGACGTTGGCAGGAATGCACTCGGGAGACGTATAGCCGGGTACCAGCAGATATTCGCTGAAAGTGCGGGAGGGTTCGGAGTAATAGTGAGCCATAGTTCGATTTCCTTTCTGTTATTTGAAGTATTCCACGGCGGCGCGGAACATGCCCATGTCGTATTCGCCGGGAACATTGCGGTAGAGGCCGTTGCCGATGCGCTCGGAGTGGCCCATCTTACCGAAGACGCGGCCATCGGGAGAGGTGATGCCTTCGATAGCGGCTACGGAACCGTTGGGGTTATAGAGGATGTCGTAAGTGGGTTCGCCGTTCATGTCAACATACTGGGTGGCGATCTGACCGTTGGCGGCAAGGCTTGCTACCAGCTCATCGCTTGCCAGGAAGCGGCCTTCGCCGTGGGAGATGGGCACGGTGTAGACATCGCCCACCCGGGTGTTGCGCAGCCAGGGAGACTTGTTGGATGCGATGCGGGTGCGCACCAGACGGGACTGGTGGCGGCCAATGCAGTTATAAGTAAGGGTGGGGCAGGAAGCGTCGGTTTCCATGATCTTGCCGTAAGGCACGAGACCCAGCTTGATGAGGGCCTGGAAGCCGTTGCAGATACCTGCCATAAGGCCGTCCCGCTTTTCCAGCAGTTCCATGGTAGCCTCGCACACGGCTGCGTTGCGGAAGAAGGCGGTAATGAACTTACCGGAGCCGTCGGGCTCGTCGCCGCCGGAGAAGCCGCCGGGGATGAAGATCATCTGGGCTGCCTTTACCTTGGCGGCAAATTCTTCCACGCTGCGTGCAACGCCTGCGGCGGTGAGGTTATTGATGACCATGATCTCTGCCTTGGCGCCGGCAGCATCCAGCACGCGGGCCGCGACATATTCGCAGTTGGTGCCGGGGAACACGGGGATCACCACGGTGGGCTTGGCGCACTTCACGGCGGGAGCACCGTAAGACTTGGCCTCGTAGGAATAAGCCTCGGGCTTGGGTGCGTCCACGGGAGCGGTTGCGGGATAGACGGAAGCGAGCTTACCTTCGTAAGCGGTGAAAAGATCGGAAACGGCAAGAGTCACATCGCCGTAGACGATGGTCTCTTCTTCGGTAGTATAGCCCAGGAGGGTGCCTTCGCATACTTCGTCTGCCACTTCCATGATGAAAGAGCCGTAGCTGTAGCCAAAGATCTCATCGGGGGTGAGAGAAGGCTCATATTCAAAGCCAAGGCCATTGCCGAAGCACATCTTCATCACGCCTTCTGCCACGCCGCCAAAGCCGGGAGTCCGCATAGCGGAGACCACACCGTCCTCGCACAGGGCGCGGACCTTGGCAAATACTGCCAGCAGGGATTCTGCCTTGGGCAGGCCGTCTTCACCCACTTCGGGGCGGAGCCAGATGACCTTGCTGCCGGCAAACTTAAATTCGGGAGATACCACTTCGGGGATCTTACCGGGAGTCACGGCGAAGGAAATGAGAGTGGGAGGAACATCCAGCTTCTCGAAAGAGCCGCTCATGGAGTCCTTACCGCCGATGGCGGCAATACCCAGCTGGGTCTGTGCGCGGAAGGCGCCAAGCAGCGCTGCCATGGGCTAACCCCAGCGCTTGGGATCGGTGCCGGGCTTGGGGAAATATTCCTGGAAGGAAAGGTAAACTTCCTTGAAATCAGCGCCGCCGGCAACCAGCTTGGCAGCGGATTCCACCACGGCGAGATACGCGCCGTGATAGGGGCTCTTTTCGCTGAGGAAGGGGTTGTAGCCCCAGGACATATAGGAGCAGGTCTCGGTAACGCCCTTTTCCAGGGGGATCTTGTGGACCATAGCCTGGGTGGGAGTCATCTGGCGCTTGCCGCCAAAGGGCATGAACACGCTGCCCGCGCCGATGGAAGCATCGAAACGCTCACCAAGGCCGCGCTTGGAGCAGACATTGAGATCGGAAGCCAGAGCCATATAGCCTTCTGCGAAGTCGGCGGGAATTTCCTTGGAGAAATCTTCGGCGGCTGCCACTTCGATCTCCATGTGCTTTTCGGCGCCGTTGGAATTGAGGAATTCGCGGGAGAGATCCACCACGTTCTTGCCGTTCCAGACCATGGTCATGCGGGGATCGGCCTTGACATGGGCCACCACAGTGGCTTCCAGATTTTCTTCCGCGGCAAGAGCCATGAAGCGCTCTACATCCTTGGCTTCTACCACAACTGCCATACGCTCCTGAGATTCGCTGATGGCAAGTTCGGTGCCGTCAAGGCCGGCGTACTTCTTGGGCACGGCGTTGAGGTCGATATCCAGACCGTCTGCCAGTTCGCCGATGGCAACGGACACGCCGCCGGCGCCAAAGTCGTTGCAGCGCTTGATCATAAGGGAGGCCTCGGCATTGCGGAAGAGGCGCTGGAGCTTGCGCTCTTCGGGTGCGTTACCCTTCTGCACTTCGGCGCCGCAGACGGAGAGGGATTCGGTGGTGTGGGACTTGGAAGAGCCCGTTGCGCCGCCGCAGCCGTCACGGCCGGTGCGGCCGCCAAGGAGGATCACCACGTCACCGGGAGCGGGACGCTCACGGCGCACGTTGCGGGCGGGAGCGGCAGCAATGACCGCGCCCACTTCCATATGCTTTGCGGCATAGCCGTCATGATAAATTTCATCTACGCAGCCGGTGGCAAGACCGATCTGGTTGCCGTAGGAGCTGTAGCCTGCGGCAGCGGAGGTAACCAGCTTTCTCTGGGGGAGCTTGCCTTCCATGGTCTCTTCCACGGCACGGAGGGGATTGGCAGCGCCGGTGACGCGCATAGCGGCGTACACATAGGAGCGGCCGGAGAGAGGATCGCGG
>JAFQLA010000038.1 GCA_017396725.1 Oscillospiraceae bacterium | reverse complement strand
GGAACGGCGCCCTTTGGCAGATGAGATCAGACCCGAGTCTTTGGATGAAGTGGTGGGTCAGAAGCACCTTTTAGGCCCTAACGGCGTGCTGCGCCGTATTATCGAAAGCGGCACCACCGCCAACATGATCTACTACGGGCCCTCCGGCACGGGGACGACCACCGTTTCCAACATCATTGCCCGCCGCACCAACCGTACCCTTTACCGCCTCAACGCTACCACCGCGTCGCTGCAGGATATCAAGGATATCATTGCCGATGTGGGTACCCTGATGGCGCCCGGCGGCGTGCTTTTGTACCTTGATGAGATCCAGTATTTCAATAAAAAGCAGCAGCAGAGCCTGCTGGAATTTATGGAAAACGGGAAGATCACCCTCATCGCCTCCACCACGGAAAACCCCTATTTTTATGTTTATAACGCGCTTCTTTCCCGCAGCACCGTCTTTGAATTCAAGCATGTGACGGCGCAGGATGTGCTCCCCGCCGTGGAGCGGGCGCTGCGTATCGAGCAGGCGCGGCGGGAAATGCCCATCGAGTGGGAAGAGGGCGTTCCCATGCAGATCGCAACCGCCTGCGGCGGCGATGTGCGCAAGTCCATCAACGCCGTGGAGCTTCTCTGTCAGACGGCGATCCCCGAAAACGGTAAGCTGATGCTGAAAAGTGAAGACGCTTTACAGCTGGCGCAGCGCAGTGCTATGCGCTATGACCGCGGGGGAGATGCTATGTATGATATCGCCTCGGCTCTCATGAAGTCCCTTCGCGGCAGCGATCCGGACGCGGCGCTGCATTATCTGGCCCGTTTTCTGGAGGCGGGGGATCTCATTACTCCTTGCCGCCGCCTTTTGTGCTCGGCCTGCGAGGATGTGGGCCTTGCGTATCCCCAGGCGATCACCATCGTGAAATCCTGCGTGGATACCGCCATGCAGTTGGGTCTTCCCGAAGCGCAGCTTCCTTTGGCCCAGGCTGCCATCCTTCTGGCAACGGCGCCCAAGTCCAACAGCGCCTATGAAGGCATCGCCGCGGCCATGCGGGATGTGCGCGCCGGCAAGACGGGGGATGTGCCCCGCCAGCTGCAGAATGTCCATGCCGATACCACCGGCTTTGATAATAAGCAGAACTACAAGTATCCCCATGAATTTTCCGGCCAGTGGGTGGAGCAGCAGTATCTTCCCGATGAGATCAAAAATGCTCACTACTACCACTATGGCGACAATAAAACCGAACAGGCAGCCAGGCGCTACTGGGAGGAGATCAAGAAAAAGTAAGGAGACCGGCCTTGGAACTTCATTTGCAGGACAGGGTGGAACTGAAAAAAGAGCATCCCTGCGGGAGCCGCACCTGGCGGATCCTGCGTGTGGGCATGGATATCAAGCTGCGGTGTGAAGGCTGCGGCCATGAGTTGATGCTGCCCCGCAGCAAGGCGGAAAAAAGCATTCGAAAAATTTTAGTTGAGGAGAATCCGAAGTGAGAAAAACGACCCGTATTATTTCTGTTATTCTGGCGGCAATCCTGGCGCTGACGCTGCTGGCGTCCACCGTGCTTCCCTACATCGTGTGAGAGAAAAGAGGCTTTCCGAAAGGAAAGCCTCTTCTTTTTTGCGACGAAATCTATGGCGGCGGGAGAGGTATACTGTGAAGCGGTGATGGAAATGGTGGTATATCTTGACAGCGTCTTTATCATCAATACGATGGTAAATTATTTTCTCCTGCGTTTGACAGCGCGGCTTATGAGCTGCCATACCCCGCGCCTTCGGTGTTTTTTGTCCGCGGCGGCGGGAGGTGC
>JAFQLA010000037.1 GCA_017396725.1 Oscillospiraceae bacterium | reverse complement strand
TCATAAGCCGGCAAAAAGCCACGGTAGCTAAAAAGCATACCGTGGCTTTTTCACGCACTATTGGGGGGAAAACTCCCTTTTTGAAGCGGGCAACTCCCTTATGGAGCACCGCCTCAGGCGGTGCTTTTACTTTGCTTTAAAAACTCATGTAATCAATGAAAGCTTCCATAAAACAGGGGTCTGTGGCCAACTCAACGGTTTGCGCCATGGAACTGAGACGGATGCTCTCTTTTTCTTTGCGCTTGGAGCAGAGAATTTCGGCGGCACCGCCCAATGCGGCGTTGCCCACCACATGGCAGCGAGAAATGAGTTTTTCGGGGAAAAGGCCGATTTTTGCGGCACAGGTGAGATCGAGATAATTGCCGAAACCGCCCGCCACCACAAAAGAATCGATCTCTTCCATGGATATGCCTGATGCGTGGGTGATGCTTTCAATACCCGCGCGGATGGCGCTTTTGGCCAGCTGTACCTGGCGGACATCTGCCTGAGTGAGATAAACATCATCGGCAAGGGTGATCTCATCGCCGTCGATCTCAAGATAGCCGGATTCATCCAGCACGCCAAGATCCATAAGGCAGGCGAGAAGATCGATGACGCCGCTGCCGCAGATGCCGCAGGCGGGGGCGCCGCCGATGGTATGCACCATCAGCTCACCGTCCTGCAGCCATGCGTGGTCGATGGCGCCGGGGATACCCTGCACGCCGCAGGAAAGGCAGGCGCCTTCAAAGGCAGGACCTGCCGCCGTGGAGCAGCAGGTGAGGGTGCCCTTATGCCAGAGGGCCATCTCGCCGTTGGTACCCACATCTACCAAAAGGACGGTCTTGCCCTCTTCGCAGACGCGGCCGGAAAGGATGGCGGTGGTGATATCGCCGCCTACAAAGGCAGAAATGCACCGTGTGAGATAAACGGCTGCCTGAGGAACGGATTTGAGACCCAGTTCATTGGCGGGAACAAAGCGGCCGAAATGCTCGCCGATCACAAAAGGCGCGGCACACAGCGGGGAAACATCACCTTGGGTGAGAAGGAGCAGCATGGCGGTGTTGCCGGTGATGACCACCGTATCGATAGAAGAGAGAGGACAGCCGCTTTTCTCGCTGAGAGAGCAGAAAAGCGAATCCAGCGCGGAGAGGATGCATTCGGACATCTCTTTGCCTTTTCCTTCCCGGGCAAGACCAAGGCGGGTGACAACATCCGCGCCGTAACTCCGCTGGGGGTTTACGGCAGCGGCTTTGGCAAGAAGGCCTTCTTTTCCGTATAGGCAGGCCTCCAGCGTGGTGGTGCCGATATCGATGGCGACGCCGTGAGAAGTGAAGAGAGCGTCCTCTTCCACCGCCACGGCATGGCTTTTTGCCATCTGGGAGATATCCTGATTTTCGTGGAGAGTCACGCGGCAATCCCCGCTGACGCGGACGCGGCAGGCAGGGCGGTCCACAGCCGCGGCAGGCTCTTCGAGCTTATTTTCAAAGAGGAAGGAACCGGAAAGGGAGACGGTGCATTTGCCGCACTTCCCGCTGCCGCCGCAGGGCATACCCACAGAGCAGCCGTTGGCGGAAAGCACTTCGCTTAAAGCGGTGCCTTGGGCGGCAAGAGCCACGATCTCCTGCGTTCCGTTTTGGATGATGATTTTCGGCATGGATATTACCTCCATAAAACGCCGCCGAAAAAGGTCACGGTGTTTTTTCCGTTGTTGTATTTGAGCCGGGCCTTTACGGCAAGATCGGAAACATCGATGCCGTAAGCCTCAAAGCCGGCCACCGCTTTCTGGGGAAAACGGCAGGGGAGGCCATCTTTCATGGTGCAGCTTTCGCAGACACGGCAGCCGCCGGCACCCATGAGAAGGAAGCTGCCCTCCTGCATGGAGGAAAGTGCCTGCCCCAGAGAAGAGAGCAAATTGTCCATCCGCCTGCCGCCGGCCATCATGCCTTCAAAATCAAAAGCATCTTCCAATTTATCCACAGTCTGGAAGAGAAGGAGATGATCGAAACTTTTGGCTTTTTCCATCATTTCTTCGATGGAACCCACGGCGGGTGGGCACATCCAGCACTTTCCGTACATGCCGCAGGCATTGCTGCGGCAGATGTCACGAAACTGCGCGTCGTAGCGGATAAGCTCTGCATCGCAGAGCGCAGCGGCATCTGCGCCCAAGGAGAAAACCAGCTGCAAAAGCTCGTCAGGACAGATCATGGCTTTCAGCGGTTGTAGAATTCCTCAACGGCGGCAAAGAACGCGTCAATATTCTCCCAGGGAGTGGCGGGGGGAATATCGCAGCCGGAGGAGATGAGGAAGTTTTTGTGCTTGCTGCACTTTTCCAGAAGAGAGAGGGTGGCTTCGCGTACCTTGGCAGGATCGCCGTGGCGCAGGACGGACACAGGGTCAATATTACCCATGGTGAGCACATCTTCAGGCATCTGGGCAAGGACCTTTTCCATATCCATGGCGTTGCCGAAATGATAGGCAGCGCAGCCGGTCTGCAGGATCTCGGGGATCATGCGGCCTGCCGCGTCACCGCAGTTATGATAGATGATGATGAAATCGTCATCCTGCAGCGCGTCGGTGATCTGGCGGATGTAGGGAGCGGAGAATTCTTCGCTGAGGGCAGGGCTGAGAAGGCCTGCCGCAGGCTCTGCGATGACTACGCCGTGGGTACCGATATCCTTATAGGCTTTGATGTAGGCAAGGAGGAAATCCGTTGCCTTCTGCAGTACGGTGTGCACAGCTTCGGGCTCATCGTAGCAGTAGATCATGATCTCTGTCATGTCCATAAGACGGCCGGCAAGGGAGAAGGGGCCGATGACGCCTGCGAATACAGGGCGGTCGGTGATAAGCTGCAGCGCCTTGGAGATGGCATCAATATAAATGCCGGTGCGGCCGCTGCCCACGGCGGGAACTTTCAGCTTATCGGCGTCTTCAGGATCGGTGATGACGGCGCCCACTACAGTGGGCACTTCATCATCGCTGACGCGGATGGTGGAGCCGAAGCACTCAGCTTCCACGGAAAGATCCATCATGGAAACGGAGGCCGCGGTGGGGCAGCGCTGAGCGATCTTGAACATACCGTCTGCCTGCACATCGCTGGCGGAAATAAGGTCACGGACGGTGATGCCGGAGAGCTGAATAGAGGGGAAAGAGAGGATAGGCAGCGCCTTGCGCTTATCCTCGTTCATCTTTTCGGTGAGCCAATTGCGCATATTCATGTTTGTGTTTCGTGAATCACATAGGTCAAAGCTATGCTTTCACATCCTCCTAACTTTTAAAATATAGTTTCGGGATGCGCCTGCTTTGCAGCGCAACGGGCAATTACAGCTTGGGGAACCAGCCGCTTCTGTAAGCGCTGATGTATTCCATAGTGAATTCGTCGTTGCCCATAACGGCGTCAGCAGCCTTCAAAAAGGCGCCCTTGGCGGCATCCAGCAGCAGGAATACGCAGTCCTGCCCCAGAGCCATGCACATCATGAGGAAGGAGATGGCAAGGTAGTTTTCGCTGGGAAGGCCGAAGCACAGGTTATCAAGACCGCAGGTGTAGCGGTAGCCGGGGAACTGCTTCTGGATGGCCTTGAGGGATTCAAGATAGATCTCGCCGTTCTTTTCGTCGATGGAGAGGGGGAAGATGAGGCTATCGAGGATCAGATCTTCCTTCTTCACTTTGTATTCCTTAGCCATGCGCTCTACGGTGGCCATCACCCGCAGGCGGTCTTCCACGGTTTTGGGCATGCCCTTTTCGTCGTGGAGCAAAACGGTGGTAAGGCAGTTGTGCTCAGCGGCAAGAGGCATGATGTTGGCGATGCTCTTTTCTTCGCAGGTGGTGGAGTCGATGAGCACGCGGCCGTGCTGATTGGCTTCTACAACGGCCTTGATGGCTTCAAAATTGGGGGAGTCGGGCATGATGAGAACTTCCATCTCATCCTGCAGGGTGCGGGTGATCCAAAGCATATCATCCACTTCGGTTGCAAGGCGGGTAGCGCAGTTGAAGCCGATGCGGGTGGCACCGTATTCCAGCTGCTGGTTGCACATCCGGATCAGGGCGTTTTTATCGCGGTTTGCGACCAGTTCGTTTACTTCGGGGAAAGTGGTGTTGAGGGAGGCGGATACGATTTCCATAATGTGATCTCCTTATAAAATGTTTACTTATCGATTTTGGCATTGCCGGTGGATTTGCGCTGGATCAGCTTCAGCGGCAACACATAATTTTTGATGGGATAGAGGGGGTTTGTGATCTGCTTGATGAGCTGCGCCGTTGCGATGCGGCCCATCTGGCGGTAAGGATACTGCAGCGTAGTAAGGGACGGGACGGAGAACTCGCTGATGGGGAAACTGTCAAAGCCTGCTACGGAGATATCCTCCGGCACGCGGATGCCCTGATCCCAAAGGGCCGATATGGCGCCGATGGAAAGGATATCGCTGGCGGAGAGCAGGGCGGTGATGTCTGCTTTTTGTGCCAGCAGCTGCCCGCAGGCCTCGTAGCCGCCGTGGGAAGTCCAGTCGCAGGAGACAATATTTTCCCATGGGAGCTCCAAGTCCTGCTGCGTCATCACGGTGAGAAGCTTGGAGAGGAGCTTTTGTCCCGAGGTCCGGCTCAGATCGCCTGCAAGGTAGCCGAAACGGCGGTGTCCCAAGGATTTGAGATGCTCTACAATAAGGGCAAAGCCGCCTGCGTCATCCACGCTGACGGTGCTGAGCTGGGGATGGGCCTCAAAGCGGTTGATGGTCACCACGGGAGTGGTGCGCAGCAGCGGCTCAAAATCCTGCTGGAGGCCGTTACTGGAGATGAAGACGGCGCCGCTGATGAGCTTTTCCTGCAGAAAGGAATTTACCAGCTGTTTCTCCCTTGCCACCGATTCACCGGAGGAGAAGAGGAGCGTGCTGAAGCTGCCTTTTTCCGCTTCGGTCATAATGCCATCCACGATCTCGGCAATGATGTCGCTGATGACGCCGGGAACGATGATGGCAATGGTATCGGTATTTTTACCGCCCATAGCCCGGGCTACGGGGTTGGGTGCGTAATGCAGTTCGCTGATGGCGCGGAGCACAGCGTCACGCTTTTCGGGCACTACGATATCAGGGGAGTTCATGACTCTCGATACGGTGGCAACGGAAACGCCGGCCTTGGCCGCAACATCGCGTATGGTGATCTTACCGCTCATTTCTGCCTCCTGAAAACGCTTGGAAACGGTTTCTGAAAACGGTTTCAAAACATGTAAAAAATATATGGGCTGCCATAGGTCCACACTTTATGAAATTATTTTATAATGCGGTGGGGAAGATGTCAATCATAAATTGCGCAATTATGTGCATGTAAAAAGGAAAGCAAGCCCGCAGGCTTGCTTTCCTTATTGCTGCGCCGCAGCTGTGATATCAGACAGTTCCCGTAACGGTGAGAACAGAAGTGCCGGGCGTGGTGGTCCAGGTGCCATCCGTATTCTGGGTATAGGTGGCGGCAGGGACGGTGATCTGCCCGGAAAGGGTCTCGAAAACGCCGGTGGCGGGGTCATAGGTGTAGTTGATGCCTTCGGTCCAGACTGCGCCGTTATACGAAACGGTAATGGGGTCAAGGACGGGATCAAAGACATCCCGCAGCACGACATCATCGTCTGCCGCAGCGGCGGTGTTGCCGATATTTTCGATGATAAAGGTGTAGGTCAGCTGTCCGTTTTCGGTGACAACAGCGGGGCAGATGGCCTTGCTGACAGTAAGATCGGCCCGATCCTCGGTGGTGATAACTTCCTGTGCGGTAAGAGGCGCAGAAAGACCGCCGCCTGTTACGGTGACGGTATTGGTGATGGAGCTTTGCGCGGCAAGTGGCGCGAAGTTGGTGACGGTTGCCTCGTATACCAGCATGATGTTCCCGCCTGCGGGCACGCTGATGCCGCTGACGGTCATAGGAGGCCCTGCGGTGACGGCGGGCGAGATCTGCAGGACGCCGTTTACATAGTAGCGCAGGGATCCTTCCGTGTAGG
>JAFQLA010000036.1 GCA_017396725.1 Oscillospiraceae bacterium | reverse complement strand
TCTGGGCTTCAACATCTGGGGCGGCGGTGACACCGGCCGTATGACGGCTACCATCGTGGCCTTCTCCTTGAACTACGCCTGCTATTTCTCCGTCATCTATCGCGGCGGTATCGAAGGCGTGCCCGTTGGCCAGCGTGAAGCCGGCGAAGTGCTGGGTATGACCCACAGCCAGATCTTCTTTAAGGTGACGCTGCTGCAGATGATCAAGCGCATCGTTCCTCCCATGAGCAACGAGATCATCACCCTGGTCAAGGATACCTCCCTTGCCCGCATCATCGCCGTATACGAGCTGACCTTCACCGGCTTCTCCTTCATGAAGAGTGACGGTCTCGTCTGGCCCCTCTTCTATTCCGGCGTGTTCTATCTCCTCTTTGTGGGCATTCTCACCATCGTATTCAACATGATCGAGCGCAAGCTCAGCTACTTCAGATAAGGAGGCGCGATATGGAAATTCTCAAAGCGGAACATATCGAAAAGCATTTCGGCTCCGTCTCTGTGCTCAAGGACATCAGCTTTTCTTTGCAGGAAGGTCAGGCTCTCTCCGTGATCGGCTCTTCCGGCAGCGGTAAGACCACCCTTCTGCGCTGCCTCAACTTTTTGGAAACGCCCGACCACGGCCGTATTTCCGTCCGTGACAAGGTGCTCTTCGACGCCAATGACGCCGAGACCCAGCGGGAAGCGGACATCCGCAAAAAGCGCCTGCATTTCGGCCTTGTATTCCAGAACTTCAACCTCTTCCCCCAGTATACCGCATTGGAAAATGTGACGCTGGCACGGGAGCTTATGGCCAAGAAGGACGGCAGCGGCGAAGCTGTGGAAGCCATCCGTGAAGAAGGCGTGGAGCTTCTTAAGAAGATGGGCCTTGCCGACCGCATGAATAACTATCCCCATCAGCTCTCCGGCGGTCAGCAGCAGCGTGTGGCCATCGCCCGCGCGCTGGCTATGAAGCCTGACATCCTCTGCTTTGACGAGCCTACCTCCGCTCTTGACCCCGAGCTTACGGGCGAAGTGCTCAAGGTCATCCGCCAGCTGGCCGAGCATGACACCACGATGATCATCGTCACCCACGAAATGGCCTTTGCCCGTGATGTGGCCGATCAGGTGATCTTTATGGACGGCGGCGTTATCGTGGAACAGGGCGAAGCCGCCCAGGTCATCGACCATCCCCAGGAAGAGCGCACCCGCCAGTTCCTCTCCCGCTACGCAAGCGGCGAGATCTAAATAGAAAAGCTGCAGATCATCCGATCTGCAGCTTCTTTTTTATACCCGCGCCTTGGGAATGAGAAGAAATTCCCCTTCCTCCCAAGAGCTCTCATTGGCTTTTTCAATGGCCTCCACCGTGGTGCGGTGGGTCTTTGCCAAGTGCCAGAGAGTATCCTCCTTTCCCATGCGGCGCAGCGCGAGAGAGGGTCTTTGCTCTTCGCTTTTTCCCTCCTCCGCGCGGACGGCCACCACCGCGGCACAGCGCTGCACAGTACGGATAGAACCGGTAAATTCCGCCTCCGCCCGGTATTCGATGCCGCCCTCGGTGATCACCGCCGTCACCGCCGTGGGGATGGCTTTTTCCCCGGTAAGAAGGCTGCCTGCCTCCGCCTCCGGCGTCACGCGGCACTCCCCTGCGCTGCGGATGCAGGCCGGCGTGCCGTTTTCATCGGTGTAGAGTACCGTCACCGTCAAAGGCGCCGTCAGTAAAAAGCCGTCTCCCTGCCGCTGGGTCTTTACCGCGCCGCACACCGCGTCACACCCAAGGATCCCTTGGGGCCGCAGCCCCGTTTCCACCGTGGCGCGCAGTTCGGCGCTGCGTGTGATGGTCTCTTCGCCTGGGGGAAGGGTCATCACTTCCGTCTCCGTTTCCGTCTCGCAGCGGATGCCGTAGAGATCGGCCAGATACTCGGTGCGGCAGGGGATCTTTGCCTTGAGGCAAAGTCTTGCCGTCACCTGTACTTCCAGCTGCTGCGCGGCGCCCTGGATCACAAGGGCCGCGGTGTGATCCAACACCTCTGCCGCGGCTTCATACCGCGCCTCTTCCGCGCCCTCCGTCCGCTCAGCAAGCTGGACAAAGGGCAGATTGCCGGATGCGGTAAAGAGGGCGCCGTCCTCCCCCTTGCAAAGGGCAAAAACGCGCATTTCTCCCTTGATCATCACCTTATCCCCACCGCATGTCACCTCCGTAATACGGGGGCTCACGCGGGTAAAAAGCACCTCGTCCACTCCGCCGTGACCGCCCAGCATCATGGAGTCGGCAAAGCGGAATTCCTTCTCGCCCGCAGGTCTCGTGAGCATCGCCTCCAGCGGCAGCATCCTGCGGCAGATACCGAGGGAGGCATCGGGAGCAAAGTCATCGGCGCAGCGGCTTACCCGCTCTTCGTACGGCGTGACGGAGGCGGCCACGCGGCAACGGCAAAGGATCCTGCGGGCGTTGAGCAAGCGGCATTCGCACCCCTCGCAGCAAAGCGCCGCCTCCAGAAAGGAGACCTTGCTCCGTGTTTCCTCCTTCAGCGAAAAAGGCACCTTGATGGCGCAGGATCGGATGCCGTCTCCGTCGGCGGCCAGGTAGAGCACCGTGACGCAAACCTCGCCCGCAAGCTCAAATCCGCTCTCTGCGAGCCGTTTCTCCTTTAAAAAGCACTCCGTGTGCCACGAGAGGATGCGGCCCGCGTCGGCGCAATAATCGCTGAGCGCGAACTCCACCGTTTCCTCTGCCGTCAGCACTTTGCGCTCCAGCGGCGCGTGGTATGAAAGCTCCTTGAGCTTTAATGCAAGATCCATATGTTGTCCTCCCTTTCGCGGCTTATGTTCTCTTCAATCTATGCGCCGCGCGGGGGGATTTATTCGCTGATTTTGAAAAGGCGCTTTAAAATGCCCCTGAGCGCCTTTGGAGATCTCCAGACCACGACTTTCATTTCCCTCCTCCTTTCATTTCAGGCACATGAACCCGCAGGCAATGAGCAAAAAGGCCACAAGGAACAAAAGAAACCCCGTGGGAAAGACCGCCGCGGCAAAGATACCAAGGCCCAGCGCCAGCGCGCAGATCCCAAGAAGCGGACACCGACCTCTCCGCATCCTACTCCCCTCCTTTTTGCCGTTTTCCCAGTATATTCCCCCGGTCCTCCGGATGCTACACAAGGCTCTTGCTATTTTTCCCACTTGTGATACAATAGAAAGAAAACGCATCGGTGAGGTGTGAAATGAAAAAAACCGACAAAAACGAAAGTCAGGGCACAGCACTGGGCATGTGCTTCGGCCTTTGCTTAGGCATGGCGCTGGGTTCCGCCTTCGATAATATCAGCATGGGCATG
>JAFQLA010000035.1 GCA_017396725.1 Oscillospiraceae bacterium | reverse complement strand
GTTCAAAGGTCTCGGTGAGACGGGCAAAGCTCCAGAGGTCAATGCCGGCTTCGGGCTCGTCAAAGATCATGAGCTTTGCGCCGCGGGCCAGAATGGAGGCGATCTCAATGCGCTTGACTTCGCCGCCGGAAAGGCTCACATCCACTTCGCGCTCAAGGTAATCGTTGGCGCACAGACCCACACGGGTGAGATACTGGCAGCACTTGTCCTTGGAGAGCTTTTCGCTGCCGGCGGCGATGTTGAGAAGATCGCGCACGGTGATGCCCTTGAAACGGGGAGGCTGCTGGAACCCATAGCTGATGCCGAGCTTTGCGCGCTCGGTAATGCCCAGGTCCGTAATGTCCTGACCGTTCCAGAAGATCTTGCCTGCGGTGGGGGTCACAAGGCCCATGATCACTTTGGCAAGGGTGGTCTTACCGCCGCCGTTGGGGCCGGTGAATACCACCAGCTTGTTATCGGGGATGGTAAGGGAAATGTTTTTGAGAATATCGATGTCGCCGTCCTCGGTGTGGACGCGGTAGCAGATGTTTTTCAGTTCCAGCATGGAACTTACCTCCTTGGTGTGTGGTTGCTTGGTGTTTTTGGCCGGAAAGAGGGATAAACCCTACCATTCCATTCTTTATCAAATTATTGTAACAGACTCCTTATAAAAATGCAATAGAAAGGGGGGACAGGCTCCCTTTTTCCGCGGCGGCATAAAATGGAAAAAACGAAGGGGGTTTTATGATGGATGAGAACAGAGCCATGCAGCTGAAAAAATACGACCATGTCTGGCTGCGTGTTACACCCGATGTGGATCCTTATGCCGTGCCGGCGGGGCGGGCGGAGTCTCCTGCGGCGGTGAAAAAGGGGAGCGGAGCAGAGCGGCTTCTTGAAAAGATGGCGCAGGAGGCTGCGGCGCGTGATTGCTATTTGTCTCTTGCCAAAGGCGGCAGCGGCCTTTTTCACCGGTTGGCTGCGGAGGAATCTCGCCATATCCGCGCTCTTGGCGCTATGTATTTCCTCCTTGCGGGGGAGCTCCCGCCGCGGCAGGAGGCGCTGAAGGCTGCTCTTCCCAAGGATAAGCGGCAGGCGCTGCGGGAGCGGTACCGGGAGGAGTGCCTTTCGGCGCAGGAATATGCCGCCATGGCGGAATGCATGCAGGGTGACGCGGCGGAAATGCTGCGCGCCTTGGCAAAAGAGGAGCAGAGCCACGCGGCAAAGCTGCGCCGGCTTCTGGAGCAGTTTCTCTGAGGGAAAAGACACTTGCCAAGGCGGCGCGGGGGATTTATAATGAGAAAAACATCTCCAAGGAGGCCGCTATGAAATCTGTTATCTCCCGCGCCGACGCTATGGCGCTGCTTCAGAAGTACAACAAAGAACCTTTCCACATTCAGCACGCGCTGACGGTGGAGGGTGTGATGCGTTATTTTGCCGAGACTCTGGGCTACGGCGAGGATGTGGATTTCTGGGCAACGGTGGGTCTTCTCCACGATATCGACTTTGAGCTCTGGCCTGAAGAGCATTGCCTCAAGGCTCCGGAACTTCTCAAAGAGGGCGGCGCGGACGAGGAATTCATCCATGCCGTCTGCAGCCATGCCTACGGTCTTTGCTGCGATGTGGAGCCCATCCATGAGATGGAAAAGGTTCTCTTTGCCGTGGATGAACTCACGGGTCTTATCGGTGCTGCCGCAAGAATGCGCCCCTCCAAGAGTGTGATGGATATGGAAGTGAGCAGCCTGAAGAAAAAGTTCAAGGATAAGAAGTTTGCCGCAGGCTGCAGCCGCGATGTCATCCGCGAAGGCGCGGAGCGTCTGGGTTGGGAACTGGATGTTCTTATGGAACGCACCATTGAAGCCATGCGTTCCTGCGAGGAGAGCATCAACGCCGCTATGGCAGAACTGTAAAAAAGAAAGAGGCCGGATTCCGGCCTCTTTTTGTATGCGTGAAAGGGGGAACGCGATGAAAAAGCTGAAAATACTTGCTTGCCTTCTGGTGCTTTTTTCTGCGGTGCTGATTAGTGGGTGCGGAGAAAAGGAGGATGAAGAAGGAACGGTAAATGAAAACACAGAGGATTCGAGAGAGGCAAATGAGAGCGCTACGGCGTTGCCTGTGAAGAAGATCGACTTTGCTTCGTTGGACATTCCGTACACGGGTGGGGAGTATCAAGAAGAGGGCCTTTTCATGGCGGTTCTGCCCTGCCCTGAAGAACATATGGCTTATGCTCCGGAAGCTGTTGCCAGATATCTTTATGCCTATAGCTGTGAGATGGGCGTGGACTATTTTGCGGACGAAAGCGTACAGGTTGGAAATCCCTTTACCTTTGCCAACGCGAATTCTGATATTTTTTATTTCCCGATTTTGCGGAACGGAGAGATTTTTTATATTGTTCGTATATATCAGGATGCCGACGGCGGATGTAGTGCTGCAGCCAGTACCATGTTGGCGGAAGAACTGAATTTGCTTTCTGAGAAAACCAATAGTGAAACACCGCTTTTTCTGGTGAGTGAGGCAGACGGAGTTTCTAATTTTGTAGCTTATATCGGAAAGGAAAAAAGCATTATTTACTCCGGCGGTCCTTATTCCGAAGAAGAAACATGGATTGATCCCGCAAAACTTGTGACGGTTTGTGTTACACAGCCATGTTCGGATTTTGACCTTCAGACCTTTTATGCTGCAATAGAGGAATATTCGCAAATGCCGTAATGATGTGACAAATATGAGGATGCGCAGCAGGCCTGTGACGATCTTGCTTCGTTTTATATCGCATGAAGACGATAAAAGCCCC
>JAFQLA010000034.1 GCA_017396725.1 Oscillospiraceae bacterium | reverse complement strand
GGCGCAGCCTGCCCCTTTACCGCCCTTCTCACGCTGGAACGGGAAAACGGCGATCCCATTGTGATCTCTCACGCAACCGATTCCTGCGGCGTGTGGATGAGCGAAGGCGTCTGCTATAATTATCCCGGCGACAATCTGGAATTTTTCTCCCTCTTCCCGCCCACCATCGACAGCACCCTTACCCAGTTTATCGCCAACCTCAAGGGCAGCGACATTGGCTCCATGAGCTGGTATATCGGTGATACGCATCCTTCCTTCTATCAGATGGCAGCGCTGCTGAACGCCGCTGCAGAGCATGTGGTGGAAGAAGCGGATACCCGCATGGATACCGCCAAGATCCAAGGCATCTGGAATCTGGATCTCAGCATCAATCTGCTGGGTGCGGATACCGTTCACCTCAGCGCGGGACTGGAGGAAAATATCGTGGAGATCTGGACTTTGGGCCACAACCTCCCCGATGGGCGCATTTGGGTTGAGGACGAGGCCCTCTATCAGTGCCTGCGCACCATGAACGACGGCCCCGAGGGCATCGATACCACCATCGAGACCGATGCCTACAACAAGTATGAAGTCTTCATCGATGCTTTCATCGGCAAACCCATGCCCCACGAGATGGAAGGCGTCACCGCCACGCGGCAGCTGACCTCCTTCACTAAGGCAGATTCCAAGCCTACCATCGGCGCTGAGTTTTACACCATCGGCTATGTCATCAACATTGAGCCCAAGGAAAAAGCCCCCTATTATCTGGCAGGCGGCGCCTATGTGGATAGCCAGCTCCGTGTCCATTGGGACGGCAGCGACAGCAATATTCTCGCGGTCATTGACGGTGAGGCCGTTGGCTATGTGAACCCTATGTGGCTGTACATTGACGGCGGACTTGAAGCCTGCGAGACCCGGGAAGACCTTATCAAGGCCTGCGATGAGCGGATCGTGGACCTGCAGTAAGCCAAAAAACGAGGTAGCAAAGCTACCTCGTTTTTTCATGCTCTAAAAGCCATATCTTCTTATCCAATCCGCCGTCATAGCCGGTGAGTTTGCCGCCTGCCCCTAGCACTCTGTGGCAGGGAACGATGATGGAAACAGGGTTGCGGCCCACCGCGCCGCCTACGGCCTGCGCCGACATGACCTTCTTCCCCATCTCTTTTGCGGCGCGCGCGGCAAGTGCGCCGTAGGTCACGGTCTCGCCGTAAGGGATCTCACGGAGATATCCCCAGATCCGCTTTTGAAATTCGCTGCCCTGCGGCGCAAGCGGGATGGCGTCAATCAGCGGGCGCTTTCCCGCAAAATACTCCTCCAGCCACTTTTTCACCGCGGCAAAAAGCGGCAGATCATCTTTCCGCTCCGCTTCCATCTTTGGGAAGCCGTGTTTTTGCCCCGCAAGGTGCAAAGCGCAAAGGGCAGCGCCGTCAGAAAAAAGCATGACGGTACCTAAAGGAGAATCCAGATGCGTAAAATACAGCATAACCGCTCCTCGCTCAATCAAAAGAAGTCATCCACAGCGGGATCACATTGATCACCGGCTCTTCGTAAGGATGCGCGCTTTTTACGGCTTCTACAGTGCGGGCGGCATTTTCGGCAAGGCAGGTCACCTCCACCTTCACCTCCGCGCCGCGGTATACCTCGCCCTCTTTCCCGAGGAAAGGCTCACTTCCCGCAAGGGGACGCCATGTGCTCTCTACCCGATGCCACGAAAGGCAGCGGTCATAAGCGCCGATGTGCCCCGCATCCACCGCCCAAAGCGCTTCTTCCAGCCGCGGAAGACACTCTTCGGGAATGAAGATCTCCAGCTTGCAATAGCGGAATCCGTCCATTCAATCCTCCAAAAGATCCAGGATCTCGTCCATAAGATCTTCCAGTTCCTCATGGCGGTCGCTCCACTCTTCGTATTCTTCGCTTTCCAGATCGCGGGGTTCTCTTTCATTGAGCTCATCGATGCGGTGCAGCACATCCTCCATAAGGCTCTGCAGCTCATCGCGGGTCATTTCCTCGAGGTCACCCATAAAACCCATAAATTCAGCCATATCGCTTCCTACCTTTCAGGATTTTCTTTATGATAACACATTTCCTTCCGCAAAAAAAGACTGTACCTCAGGTACAGCCTTTTTTCTTACAGATAGCCGCGGATATCGATGGCAAGCCGCTCTTCCAGATTGATGAGCCGCTTTGTGATATCCTTGGAAACCTCGTCCGCCGCCTCGTATTCATTGAGATAGCGGTTCAGGGATTTTACCCCCATGTTACAGCCGTCTGTCATAAGATCGGCAATGGTGGCGTCGGAGGTGTCCAATCCCAGCTTCACATTGGTTTTCATGCGGCTCATGCCTTTGGCAATGGGATTGGGATCCTTCCCTTCATCCTGATAGCGGAGCAGCAGCATCTTCACTTCCCGCTCCAGCTCTTCATGTTCTTTCATACATTGGGAAAGACAGCGGCAGAGTTCTTTATTTTTCACATAGGGAAGCACATCCTTGATAGACGCAACTCCCATGCCGATCCCCGCGTCGCATTCCCGCAGCAGCTTGATAGTATCCTGTTCGATCATCTTATACACCCTTTTTCCGTGATAAGGGTAGTATGCCCCGGATTCTTTGTTTTATTTCAGATCCTGCTGCTTCATCCAGACACTCATCACAAGCGCATGGGGCATGATCTTGGCAAGGAAGGTCTGCGCTCTGGCCGTAGCGCCGAACATGCTCACATCCTTGCCCCGCTTGGCGTCCTTCCAGGCAAGGGAAACGATGTCCTTGGGCTCATACATGGCGATATATTTCTTCACCACCGCCTCTTCATCCTTCTTGATGGCGCGGTTGAAAAACTCCGTCTTCGTCCAGAAGGGGCACACCGCCAGCACACGGATGCCGCGGGAGCGAAGCTCACGGTTCAGCGCGCGGCTGAAATGCAGCACAAAGGACTTGCTGGCGCCGTACACATTGATGTAGGGAATGGGCTGATAGGCGGCAACGGAGGCGATATTGATGATCTGTCCGCCGCGGCTCATATAAGGCTCCGTGATCTGGCACATGGCCATAAGAGCCATGCAGTTGAGCTTCACCATGTTAAGGTTATCGGCAAGAGGCGTCTTGCTGACAGCGCAGAATTTGCCGAAGCCGCTGCAGTTCACCAGCAGCGCCACATTGGGTTTTTCCTCCGCCAAAAGCGCCTCATAAGCGGCATAGGATGCCTCTTCGGAAAGATCCAGCGCAATGGGGCGCACAGGAAACGGAAGCTCTTTTTTTAATTCCTCCAACCGCTCTGCCCGGCGGGCAATGACCCACACCTCGTCAAAGGTATCGTAGGTCCTGAGGGTCATGGCAAACTCCTTGCCGATGCCGCTGGAAGCGCCGGTGATCACCGCGATTTTCTTCATATTTTATCCCCTTTCTTCTGTAAAGGTCTATTCCTTTTCATACTTTGCAAAAACTGCATTCAGCTGCTCTTTCATGCCCTCTGCCACTTGTTTGGGGCTCAGGATCTCCGCCTTAGCGCCAAAGCCAAAAATCCATGCATAAAACTGCGGGCTCACCACCACATCGGTGCGAACGGTAAAGTGATCTTCCCCGTCCGGGATCAGCATCACATCACGGCCCAGTCTGTCGAGAACAGGCCCCACCAGTTCCTTCTCAAACCGCAGCTGAACGGATGTCTCCTCTCCTGTGAACATGCCGAAAGTTTTGCGGGCATAGGCGCCCATATCCATAGCATCGTAGATCTCCCGCCCATCGCGGCTTTCCTCCGTGATGCCGATCTGGGCCATCTTGTCCACACGGAAATGCTTGATGGCTCCCGCCTCGGAATCGTAGGCCACCATGTAGTAATTTTCATCGTCCCATGTCAGGGCATAGGGACTCATCACATACCACGCGCCATCGTGGCGGAAGGTCTGCTCTTTGGACACGGTATAGTCGAAATAACGAAAGCGGATCTTTTTATTCTCCGCGATACCGCGGTGGATCTCATCCACGCTGTAGTAGATGGATTCATTCATGGTTTTGATGCGGTTTGCCACATACACCTGCCGGTTCAAAAGCTGCGCGTAATGAACGCTGGCAAGATTTTCGATCTTGCGGATCAGCGACACCGTCTTTTTGTGCGTGATGAATTTGGAGGACTGTACACTGTCCACCAAAAGCTTGAGCTCCGGCAGTTCAAAGTCACGGCTTCCTACATAATAGCCGCTGGCTCTTCCGGTTCCGCCGGAAACAATATCCACCCCGTACTGCCGCAGGCATTCGATATCGTCATAGATGCTCTTGCGCTCAGCGGAGACGCCCTTTGCCTCAAGCATTGAAATGAGCTGTGCCATAGAAACGGGGTGCCGCTCATCACTATGGCGCAAGAGATAGTCCATCACATAAAGGATCTTGAGTTTCTGCTGGGAAGAACGCGCCACAGTATCACAGCCTTTCCTTGTTGATAGGTTTATTATACCCCACGCCAAAAGAAATGTAAATCCCATCAGGCCGTTTTATAGTACAGTTTCTTTTTTCTCTCTCAACGCTGCGCAAAGACCTTCTGACACCGTTGCCGCGCAACGCATTTTTCCACAATTATGTGTAAAATTCCCCAAATTTCCCCTGCTGTTCATTGACATTGCGTTGTTCTAAGATTAGAATATGTATGTGTGTCTGAATTGTTAATAAACCGTTTTTTGATCTCAACTTTGACCGTCAGACTACCCTTGTAGCCGGACGGTCAATATTATTTTCGGCAGAAATCGGTTCTGCCTCTTTGATTGCGAAAATACACATCAACCGAAAAAGAGGTGTTAGGATGAAAAGAATTGTTTCCCTTATGCTTATGATGGTCCTGGCGGTCACAGCATTGCTGCCGGTGACCGCTTCCGCGGAGACCTATGTTCCCGCAAGGGTCATCAACCTTGTCTACGATGACTCCGGCAGTATGATCCGCACGGACGGCGAGTATGTGGATACCTGGTGTCAGGCCAAATACGCTATGGAAGTATTTGCCGCCATGCTGGGCGAAAACGACACGCTGAATATCTACTACATGAGCGACTACGTCTCCGGCACCTCCGCTCCCCCCAAGATCGTGCTTGAGGGCAGCAAGGAAGCTTCCGTTACGGAATCCAATGTTCAGCAGATCCACGATACCATTACCGACGCTTCCGACACACCCTTCAACTCCGTGAAAAAGGCCTATACCGATCTGCAGGCAGAGACCGACTGCGAAAAGTGGCTGGTGGTTCTGACGGACGGTGAATTCAACGGCACCGCAAACTCCACCGTGGAGAATTATTTCTACGACTGCGTAGCCGACGGCGAGACCCGTGTCATCATGTTCTCCATGGGTCCCAAGGCCGCTACCATCACCCCCAATACCGGCAAGGGCATCTTTTTCTACAAGGCAGAAAACAACACCGATATTCCCGCCTTGCTGACCAGCGTCTGCAACCGCATTTTCCAGAATAACGCCCTGCCTTACGATTCCGCCAACAAGACCTCCACCTTTAACATCCCCATGAGCGAGCTCATTGTTTTCGCGCAGGGCAAGGATGTAAAGATCGGCAGCATCACTGATTCCGTCGGCAAGAAGTACACCGCAAACTCCAATGTGAAGGTCATGTACAGCAGCGAGGCTACCACCGACACGAATTATCCTTTGAGCGAGACCAAGATCGCCGATAACCTCAGCGGTTATGTAGCCACCTTCGACAGCAATTTTGAACCCGGCACCTACACTTTCGATGTCACCGGTGCCGACACGGTGGAAATCTATTACAAGCCCAATGTCACCATCGCCGCCTACCTCTACGACGGAGAGGGCAAGGAGGTAACACAGGAAGAACAGCTCATTGCCGGTACCTACCGCCTGGAGTTCGGCTTCCTCAACGCCGTGACCGGTGAAAAGGTCACCGATACCTCCCTCCTCGGTGATATCACTTATGCCGCCACCATCACCAACACCGTAACCGGCGGCGAACCCACCACGGTGGACGCCGTTTCCGGCGACTCCGTCACCATCCGTGAAGGTCATCTGGATATCGATGTTACGGCAAACTTCCTGGAATACAACACCGTAAACACCAAACTCTCCTATGACATTTTCGCTTTCAGCAACCTGATCTTCAAGTTCACGGAAAAGCCCACCTACAAGCTCTCCACCTCCGGTATCTCCGATGACACCCAGCCCATGATCCTCACCGTACAGATCGAGACCGACGGCGAGGTCAAGGAGCTGACCCCCGAGCAGTGGGAACTTCTGGGTATCCCCACCATCACCACCAAGGCTGATGTAGGCGAGTTCCGCATCGAACAGACCGAAACCATCGGCACCTACCATGTATACCCCACCGTTAAGGACGGTGATCCTCTGGAAACCCACGGCGGCACCATTGACATGCTGGTGGAAGGCTCCTATGTGGACGGTTCCTCTACTGCCGAAGGCTCTTTGGAAGATTCCTTCGAGCTGCAGGACGGCATCTCCGGCATGGACCGCCTGAAGGACTGGCTGAAGAAAAACGGTCTGAAGCTGGCCATCGGTCTTGGCATCTTCTTCCTCTTCCTCGGCTATGTGCCCCCCTTCAAGAAATATTTGCCCAGAAAGCTGAAAAAGCGTCCTTATATTGATTGCCGCGCAGAAAAGATCGGCGTCCGCGACAGAGAGGCTCACGGCGTATTCAACCGTAACCTTGCAAGCACCCTTATCCCCTACAAAGCGGAAACCGGCACTTTGACCTTCTCTCCCTCTCCCTACAAGAAGACGGCGAAGCTCAAAGCCACCAAGAGCAAAGGCATCAACATCATGAATGTGAAAGCTTTCGCAGGGAAAGACAATATCACCTTCAACGGCATGTCCATTGAAGAAAACCGCGTAAAACCCTATCGCATCAACGCAAACTCCGCAATCTCCCTGAAATCCCCGGAATACACTTATACCTGCTACCTGAACAGATAAACAAATTTAAGGAGGATATAGTATGATTGCCCCTACTCTGTTGGTTGGTCTTGGCGGTACCGGTTCTAAGATCGTTTGCCGCGTCTCCAAAATGGTGACTGAAGAACAGCGCCAGCGCATTGGTTTTGCCGTGTTTGATACCGACATCAACGAACTGCGCGAGATCCGTGAAGCCAATCCTTTCATCAAGACGGTGCAGACTTCTACCAAGCTCTCCGTCGGTGAGTATCTCAATATCGATACCCACGCCCGCGACACCTGGTTCCCCGTAAATGCCATCCTTAACAGCAAGACGCTGACCGAAGGCGCAGGTCAGGTACGCGCCATCTCCCGTCTGGCTCTGGATACCGCTATCCGCGCCGGCAACATGGAGCCCCTGCATCAGGCAATTGAAGACCTCTACAAGCTGGAAGAAGAGCAGTCCGATCAGGCTCTGCGCGTGATCATCGTCAGCTCTCTGGCCGGCGGTACCGGTTCCGGTCTGATCCTGCCCGTAGCTCTCTACATCAAGAACTTCCTCAACACCCGCTTCCAGCAGAGCGCCAACATCTGCCGCGGCTTCTTTATCCTGCCCGAGGTATTCTATGAAGTGATCCGCGGTCAGTCCGAAAGAAACAACCTCAAGTGCAACGCTTACGCAACCCTGCGCGAGCTGGACGCTTTCCTCATGAAGGGCGATGCTACCCTGCCCGATAAGTATGCCGATACCGTCAAGCTGGAATTCCCCCGCGTCGGCTCCGGCGAATTCGAGGAATACAATGTCCGCCCCTATGACTTCTGCTTCCTCTTTGACGCGCAGAACACCGAGGGCAAGAAGCTCAACGACTTCAACCAGTATCTGGATCATGCCGCCAACTGCATCTATTCCCAGTCCATCGGCCCCATGAACAAGCGCAGTAACTCCTCCGAAGACAACACCATCCGTGAACTCTGCGCCGAGCAGGGCCGCAACCGCTATGCAGGCGCCGGCAGCTCCATGCTCATCTATCCTCTGGCAGATGTCAAGGAATACATCGCTCTGAAGTGGACCCAGCAGTGCGTTAGCGACCAGTGGCTCACCTTCGACCGCATGTACAAGGAAAAGTGCATCAACAACGCCGAAATGCGCAGCCACGGCTACATCGCCAAGGACGCCAACGCTTCTCAGGACTACATCGAGTCCGTCAACCAGCTGGCAAAGCAGAAGGATCCCTTCGCTATGTCCATCGTGAACCAGTGCAGCATCTTTGACGAAAGCGGCCTTACCCGCGAAGCCGTGAAGTGGGAAAGCTATATTCACAACCTCAAGCAGTTTGTCACCATCGGCGCTTCCTCCGGCCAGGGCGATCTGGACGCACAGCGTCAGAGCGCGCAGCTGATCATCAACGAGATCCAGGGCGGCAGCGAAGTCTGGTCCGCATTCCAGGATGCTTACCGCGAAATGGATAAGTATCGCGCCATGATCGTAAAGCGCAGCGACGATACTGCAAGAACCATCGCTTACTCCATCTTCAAAGCCAAGAACGATTCCATCACCAAGGATAAGCAGGATTATCAGCTGGAGACCTATCTGCGCGACGCAGAAGGCAACTTCATCCATCCCAACGCAGTCCGCTACTTCCTGTACAACGCTTTTGAAGTCATGCGTCAGGAAAAGCGCATGATCGAAAAGAAGCTGCGCGACAGCGAAAAGTTCTTCGAAGAATTCGTCAACAACTTCGATAACCCCAAGACCGACGAAGAAGAAGGCATCGAACAGCTCACCGACCGCAAGGTATCCCTCACCGCCAAGATGGGTAAGCTCACCGGCGAAATGCAGGATCTGAAGGCCGCATTCGTGAGATTCATGCAGGTTGCCGATGAATACCGCGTCAACTGCATCCTGGACGCCGTCTTCAACGAAGGCATCGACTATGTAAAGAACCTCTGCGAAGCATTCCAGAGCTTCTACCTCTCCTTCGAAAGCAAGATCAACATCATCGAAAGAAGAATCTCCGTCATCTCCAAGAAGTACAACCACACTTCCGGCAGAACCGCAAGATATGTCTGCGCTTCCACCAAGTGCCTGGAGAAGATGGTCAACTCCATGCCCTATACTGGCAGCACCGTTTCCATCGACGGCAGCCTTGCTGACGATATCTATTCCAAGGTCCGCAACTACTCCATGCTGAAGGAAAAGCCCGACAACAACGGCTACTTCAACGAGATCTTTGAATCCGGCATCATCGGCTACTTCAAGACCAAGCTCATGCAGATCTACGGCGATAACGTCAATATGGACATCATCACCGCACTGGAAAAGGAAGTGGAATACGAACAGGGCGAATGCGATCCCAGCAAGGTCGAACAGTATGTCAAGCACGTCATCGCTGAGACCCGCAAGCTCTCCAACCCCTTCATCGAAAGACCTCTGGGTGAGCAGAAGGAACCCCTCTCCGCCTGCGCTTACAACAATAAGCTCGATCCCGCAGACGATTCTCCCCGCAGCGCTCTCATCGCCAAGGAACTCAAGAACTTCGGCGGCACTCCCGATGAAGACATTCCTCTGGGCATGATCATGTTCTATCAGTCCATCTACGGTCTGCGTGCCAACAAGCTCTCCAAATTCGCTCCCGCCAACGAAACCGGCCGCGGCGAAGGCGAATACTTCAAGGCTTACTATGAACTGGTCAGCCAGATCAAGCCCAAGTCTGACAAGACCCCCGTTATCACTCCCCATATCGACCGCAATTGGCACATCATCTCTGCCATTCCCGATCTGGACGACGCTAACCAGCAGGCACAGGAAACCCGCATCTACAAGGCATTCATGCTGGGTATCCTGCTGGATATGATCGGCTACTCCAAGGTTTCCGAAGGCAAGTACCTCTACAAGCTCTACATCAAGGGCTGCAAGCCTGAAGATTTCGTAGTTTCCAACAAGACTCCCTGCGACCACTTCTATGAAGTGCTGGATGCTCTGACCATCAACCCCGTGATCGTCACCTGCATTCTGGACGCAGCTGAGCGCATGTTTGCCCGCGAGATCAACGGCGCTTCCAAGGTCACCTTTGAAACCAGCCGCCTGAAGAAGCAGCTGGATGCTCTGGAAGCCAAGGAATTCAATAAGAAGGATCTCACCATCTTCGATATGGCTACCTTGCTGAAGGTCTCCACCCCCGCTCTCAACTTCGACAAGAACACCGGCACCGACATCATGCGCGTCATGCTGGATGTGATCTACGACTACATGAAGAAGATCACCCTTCCCAACGAGTTGGATAATACCTATGGCAAGTTCATCTATGATCAGTACATCCGCTTCGACAAGAACATCGACTGGTATCTCTCCACCTGGAACGATAACTTCAGCGAATATGTTGACGATATGATCCGTGTGGCAGTAGAAAGCCTGGAAGACAGAGAACTTCTGGATCTGTGCGATGAAATTCACGAACATAGAAAAGCAGCTCAGGAAAGAAGAAGTTAAATCCCGAATGCCATAAAGGTGGTGGCAGTTTATGTATACTGTTATTATTTTGAATAAGCGTTCTTCGGATTTAATGAAGGATTACAAATTCCTTTTCAAACCATTCGTGGACGAAGGTCTCATCGGCTTTTGTGATTGGAATGAATCGGGAACGGATGTGAAATCATCCGTTCCCGACCTGTACAACATGATCCGCGGTAAAAAAGACTGGCGGGCCATGGTGATCAATACAGATTCCGCCTGGAACTACCGGGATACCCCCGTGCCCAGCCGAAACAACCCCTTTGATTTCTCCGCTTCCGATAAGATTGAAACGCCCCATGAAAGTCCCATCCCTATGGTGCGCCTTACGCATATCATCGGCGGCTACACGGCAGTATCCAAAAAGGAATTTGAAAAAGGCTTTGAATACTTCGACGAAGAAGAAGGCACGCTTGTCCGCGTTCGTGAAGCCGATCTGACTGACGAGCAGCTTCAGCAGCTCTCCGAAGATAAGGAATCCCTGAACCCCATTTATATGGAAAAGGCGGTTCCCGAAGAGGTGCAGCAGGCAGAAAAGGAACTGAAGAAAAAGTATTCCTTCTCTGATGTCCGTCCTACTGAGATCCAGCTGATCTCCACGACTCACAAGGCAGAAGACAACGAAACGCGGCGCATTGCGGAATCCTGGAAGAACCGTCTGGAAATGACCAGTTCCTCCTTCTGGGAACGCAACAAATACCCCAATAATACCCGTTTCCTCTTTTATGAGCTCACCAATTCGGACAATTCCCTTTATATCAAGGAGCTGACCGAATTCTGGCTCTCCGTGCTGACCCTTGCCATCAACAAGGTGCAGGCCAGCAGCCTTCAGGCCTACCGTCTTTACAAGATCGGCGTGGAGGTTGCCGGCGACCAGCTGGAAGAAATGCTCAACACCCATCTCAATAAGCTGGTCTCCGTCCATGCCTTCGTCAAAGAACAGCTGAGCCTGCGGCCCGGCTATACCTTCGATGAAGATGAGGAGCTTCTCCCCCGCCAGACCATTCCCGTTTCCATCGATTGCCGCGAAGGCAGCGAGCTTTACATCGATTGCGGCGAAGTGGGTCTCGCCCGGGATTGCCCCACGGATGAAATGTCTTATTGGAACGCGCAGCTCAAGCGCAAGCGCGTAAATATCGATAAGTTCCTTAAGGCCCCCCGCAGATCCATCGATAAGTCCGCCGGTTTCCTCAAAGCAAAAAGCGAAAGCTTCTGTGATGACGATTACCTGCTGGACCGCTTCCAGGCAGCAGACCTGCAGGAAGAAATGGCAGAGCTGCGCGATGAGATCATCTCCTCCCGCGCCATCGGCTATGTGAACCGCAAGGAACTGGAAGAGAACATCAGCGATATTTCCAAGGATGTAAAGAAAGAGATCGCCGTGCGCATGCGCAAAAAGTCTGCCATTATCGCGGGCATTATCGCGCTGCTGCTGGGCTGCATGGGTTACTTCCCCTACATCATCAGCTCCACAAAAACCGGTGTCAAGTATCTGGGCAACGCCCTGCTGCTGACGCTGTGTGTGGTGATCGTGATGGCGGTGGGCGGTCTCATTGCTCTGCTGATCCAGCGCAAGACCCTTGTAAACCTCATGAAGCAGTACAATGTGCTTATGCGCAGTGTCATCAACGAAGTGCATGCAGGCGCCGAATCCTTCCAGAAGTTCTTCTCGGATATCTGCACCTACATGAAGGGTCAGTCCATTCTGGACGGTATCAGTAAGCACAAGGAGTCCCGCTCCTCCAATACCATCAATCTCAGCAATCACAAGAAGGCAACCCTCTCCGCCATGGACCGCGACGCTTCCTGGCTTGCGGCTTACGGGCTTTCCCGCGAGGATGAGATCGTGCCCAATGTGACCATGTTCTTCGATCCCAATGTGCTTCCGAGATACAACAATCTCTATTACTTCCCTCCCTGCAACAATGAAGTGGATATTCCCATCAACTCCACCGGTGACATTGTTGCCGCACCCTATAAGTTCGTTCAGAAGCTTTGGGTCGAGCGCGAAGATGTATTTGATGAAATGGAGGGTGATGACTGACCATGAGTTTTATGCAAGTATTAAAGGTTTTAGGCTGCATCCTCCCCGTTGCGGCTTTGTGCATTGCCAGCGCAAAGCTGAACCTCTCTAAGGTCAACCGCTCCCGTCAGTTCCCCATGCCCATCATCTCTTTGATCTACGGCATCGTGATGCTGTTCCTCTTCGGCAAGGTGGAAACTGTGGTCCATTTCCTGCACAAGATCTTCAACCTTCTGGCAAAGTATCTGCCTTTCCTGCAGAACATTGCCTGGGCCTCCATTGCCATCTATGTGCTCAACTGTGCTTTCCTGGTGGGCTTCATCGCTCTCAAGAGCATTTTGATGCCCATCCTCGCAAAGCTCTGGGCCTCTTCCCAGACCCTTACAGAAAAGACCTCCGGTCTCTTCTACGAGTATGATGAGCGCACGGGCCAGTGGTTTGTGAAGAAGGAATGCGCCAAGTTCAGAGGCTATTACCGTGGCTTCTACTACGCTTTCTTCGGCGTATCCATTCTCTTCTTCGCTCTTTCCCAGCTCTACCCCCGCTCCCCCTTCTTCCAGGGTGTTTTCTATCCCTGCTTCGGCATCGTGATTTTCTCCGAAGTTGTGGCTTTCCTCTCGGGTATGACCCAGAGTGAATTTGTGGAAGATATTCTGGGCGAGGATGAAGAATCCTATAAGGTTGCTAACTACGGTCTTCTCAGAGAAATTCTCCGCAAGCTCTTCCCCACGAGAGTTCTCTATGAAAACACGCTGGATACCAATGACGGTGACAGCGGCACCTTTGAAGCTCTGGATGTGATGCTTCAGAGCGAGGATCCCAATCTCCGCATGGCAGGCAAGTATTTCCAGCAGCTCAGAAGCGGCGGCGCCAATATCGACATCAACTATGTCAATAACAGCGTCAATCTTCTGCGCGGCGAAAGTACCCTCTTCTGCAATCCCTTCTACCATGACCTGACCCACTATCTGGTGCTGCCTATTGTTCAGCAGCTTATCAGCTTCAAGAAGTGCCTTATCATCGTCGGCCGTGACGAAACGGCGGATAATGTAAAGGAATGGATAGATGACGGTATCGTGGAATTCTCCGGCACCGACAGTCTTTGGCGCTCCAAGGTGCTCAACTATGAGTACGACGAGTTTGACATCGGCATCATCAAGCCCAGTGATATCCACAACCTGAAGCTCCACCAGAACAACAAGGACTTCTTTGAAAAGGTGGGCATCGTCATCATGATTGAGCCCTCCCGCATCCTTTCCAGCTATCAGGTGGGTCTTACGCTGCTGGTCAGCGAGTGTGAGAATAAGAACAAAAATATTGTTTACTGCGCCTGCGACCGCAACTGTGACGGTCTTGTAGACTCCCTCTCTCACCTGCTGAAAACCAGCATCACCTCCGTCACCGCCACCCTCCGCGGCGGCGCCAACAGCTCCCAGATGTACTGGGATGCAGACGGCGGCAGCATGCACCACAAGATCCTGCCCAATGTCTCCCGTTTCCTGGGCGTGGGCACCGAGATCAACACCGTGGCGCTGAAGTATCAGATCCCCGAGGTCAATTGGATCGGCGGCGAGAAGTTCCCCGTCGCGGATATGAAGTGGATCGCCGGCCAGTACTATAAGCAGATCTGCGACTATGCCGATCTTCCCGTCAGTCAGGATTCCTTCAACCGCGCTTTCCATGTCAGCGCTGATTTGTGGAACAGCTCCATGAAGGATAATGCTTTCTTTGCCGTGGAAGACGAGTTCCGCAATCTCTTTGAAATGACCCGCGTCTTCTCCTCCCGCGCTATGAAGCAGGGCTTTGTCAATGTGATCAGTGAGAATTATTTCCTGCGTGACTACATGCTGGATAATGTAGCTATCTTCTCCGCTGACCCCAAGGCTATCCCCACCATCGTTCCCGACTTTGCAAGAACCGAGCGCAACCTCGTTCTCAAGCTGGTGATGCGCATGGTAAATATGCCCATCCGTGAAAGCGAGATCGAAAACGAGATGATGCTCTGCGGCATCCAGTTCACCGACGCTTACGCCACGCTGAAGGGTCTTATCGCAAAGCACTGCAATGTCAGCGATCCCTCTTTGAGCGTCCGCTTCAAGGAAGAGCTCTCTGAGGATACTATCAACACCACCGTCGTCAAACTCTACGAGATCAACGAGAGCAACGAGCTCTACACCTACGCGCATATTCTGAAAAACGCGTACTACATCGCAGAGGACGAGGAAAACGAAAGCCATTACATCGGCGCCAAGCTTTACGGCCATGTATTCCAGGCTATGCTGCCCGGTCAGTTTATCACGCTGGACGGCAAGTACTACGAAGTCAAGACCATCACGCCTCTCAACGGTGTGGTCCTGCGCAGAGCTGCCGACCATATCACCGACCGCCGCTACTACCGCCAGATCCAGAAACTCCAGCTGGACAATTGGCGTGAAAGCACGGAAATGGGCGCCCGCAAGAGCGTTGCCGATCTGGAAGTGACCTATGGCTTTGCCGATATCACCGTCGCTACCGACGGCTATCTGGAAATGCTTTCCTATGGCGACTGGAAAAACGGCAAGCGCGTTCTCATCAACGATATTCCCGAAAGACACTATCGCAACAAGAGCGTGCTGCGCATCCGTCTTCCTGAAGTTCCCGGGGATGTCAAATACACCATTTGCTTCCTGCTCAATGAGATCTTCAAAACTACTTATCCCAGCACCCATCAGTATGTTTCTGCCGTTATCCCCAAGTCTTCGGAAAACGAAGAAGGCAAGCTGAAGTATATGCTTCCCGATGTCAGCGGCCGCGACGAAAGTGACTGCATCTACATCATTGAAGACAGTGAAATCGACCTCGGCCTCATCGTCTCCGTAGAGCGCAACCTCAACCGCTACTTCGAGATCATCAGCGATGTTCTCTCCTGGCACACCGAAAAGATGGCAGAAGTCGTTCCCGAACCTGAAGACGATGAGCCTTATGTCCCCGTCTTTGTCCCCGCTCCTCCCAAGGAAAAGAAGGGTCTTGTCAAGAAGATCAAGGAATTCTTCGGTAAGCTCTTCGGCCGCAAGAAGAAAAAGGGCGAAGAAGAGGACGGCGCAGAGGGTGCAGCTCCCGCCGATGCTTCCGCAGAAGCTGCAGGCGAAAGCGCAGAGGCTGCCGAAAGCACCGAAGCTGCCGAAGGCGCTGAAGACGGCAAGAAAAAGAAGGGCATCTTTGCCAAGATCCGTGAATTCTTCACCCGCAAGAAGAAAAAAGCTGAAGAAGAGGAAACTTCTGAAGAAGCTCCCGCCGAAGGCGATACCGAAGCGGAAGCTGAAACGGAAGAAGCCGAACTTCCCGCTGTGGAAGAAGAAGCTCAGGATGAAGCCGCCGAAGAAGACGCTCCTCTCCCCGAAGAAGAACCCGCACTTCCCCTGCAGAACAAGTCTGTCGCCCCCACCGTTCTTTGGGATGCCGAAGCCGCTTCCGCTGAAGATCAGATGGATATCGGCGGCGAGGATGAAGAACTGGCAGCTCCCCCGCAGAAGACCGCTTATCAGAAGCACAACTTCCTGCAGCTGGGCTATGAGGATGTTCCCGCGGTCCTTCGCATCAGCGAGACCATGGAATACCTTGCCAAGTACGGTTTCAACGACAATCCTCTCCATCGCGTGCGTTCCGGTCTGGATCTTGCCCACGAGATCGAGCAGACTTACGATCCCAACAAGTTCGGTGTCCACACCTGCGACTTCTGCGGCGTGGAACTCAAGGGCGGCGAATATGTCCGCCTGAAGGACGGCCGTGAGCGCTGCAACCGCTGCTCCATGACGGCAGTGAAGACGGCAGACGATTTCCGCGAGATCTTCAAGAATGTTCTTCGCAACATGGAGATCTTCTACGGCATCAAGATCAACACCCCCATCCAGGTGCGCACTACTGACGCCAAGAAGATCGCAAAGCATGTGGGCGAGAGCTTCATCGCCACTCCCGGCTTTGACGGCCGCGTGCTTGGCTTTGCCCAGCGTGACCGCACCGGTTACAGCATCTATGTGGAAAACGGTTCTCCCAAGCTGGCAGCTGTCGCTACCATTGCCCACGAACTGACCCATATCTGGCAGTACCTGAACTGGAATGACAAGGAACTTGCCAAGGCATACGGTCAGGAAAACCTGCTGGAGGTCTACGAAGGCATGGCCAAGTGGGTGGAGATCCAGTATCTGCTCCTTTTGAACGAAGTGGCATACGCCAAGCGTCAGGAAATCCTGACCAAGCTGCGTGACGATGCTTACGGCAGAGGCTTCATCAAGTATCTTGAGAAATACTCCCTCTCCTATGGCACCTCCGTCACCCACACACCGTTCAACCACAAGCTCCCCTTTTAATCCAAACTAAGGAAGTGTATAGCAGTGATTTGGTATATAACTTTCGCAGTCGTTTTGCTGCTGCTGATTCTGGCAGTGAGACTGCTTTTGATAAAGAGGCTCGGCACCCTGCGCGTTACTTTTATGCTGATCCTCTTTCTCGTGGCAACATACCTGATTTATATCCCGATCTATCTGGAGAACTACCGCCCCATTCCGGCGCTCTTCGGCAACTTGCTCAATGTGATGCAGGTCATCTCACTGGATGCGGATTATCTCGCCTCCTATGACCTCATCATGAGCCGTATCACCCCTGACACCATCGCGGGATTCTATTTCTTCGTGCTGGGTCTTCTGCATACGCTGCTGCCCATCTTCTCCTTGATCACTGCTTTCGCACTTCTCCTGAAATTCTTTACCAACCTCAAGATCAGTCTCATCAATGCAGACAAGCGTCCTTTGTATATTTTCTCGCAAATCAACGAGCGCTCCATCGCTCTGGCGGAGGATATCCGCCGCGCGCAGAAAAAATGCCGCATCATCTTTGCCGGCTGCAATGACAAGGACAGCTACAGCGAAACGGAAAAACTTCTTGATTGCGTGATCACGGAGGAGGATATCAACCGCCTCCGGATCACCTTCAAGGAGAACCGTTCCTCTCACTTCTTCTGCATCTCCGATGATGACGACCTGAATCTCAACCACGCGCTCTCGCTGATCGATTCTTTGAAGGATAAAAGCAAGAACGCACAGCAGAATAACCACATTTATCTCTTCTCCTGCATGCCCGATGTGGATGTCATGATCGACTCCACCCAAAAGGGCTTTACGGATATTCAGGTGATCAATGAAAATGAACTCCTGATCTATGATCTTCTGGATCGCTATCCCCTTTACCGTTACGCAAAGGACGGAAAGATCAATGTCCTCCTTTGCGGCAACGGCAGCATTCTCGAATCCGCTCTTCGCACCGTGCTTTGGTGCGGTCAGCTGGACGGTTATACGCTGCAAGTAGATGTTGTGGGTGAAAAGGCTGCCGCTATGCAGTCAAAAATGCTGGCACTCTTCCCTGCCCTCTCCTGCGACCGCTACCATATCCGCTACAGCTCCTACAGCGATGAGCTCTCTTTTACCAATGCGATCAACGGCATTGATGCCCCTACTTATGTGATGGTCTGCAACGAAGATGATATCTGCACCATTCACCAAGCCATCCATCTGCGCAGAGCCTGCTACAGAAAAGACGCTGATTACAGCGCCGTTCCTCCCATCCTCTGCCATATCAAAAGTGACGATAAGTTTGAACTTCTCCGTTCTCTTCGCACCTCAGAAACCAACGAAGCGCGACGGGTCAGCTATGATCTCGTCCCCTTCGGCGGCATCAAAAATCTGTATACTTATCAGAATCTGGTCAACTCCGACATCGAATCTCTCTCCCGGAATGTTCACCTCGTTTATGAGGACATCTTCAGCGACACTGAGATCGATGTCACCGGCGCTTTGGAACGCTATAACCTCTTTGAAGTAAATAAGCGCTCCAACCGCGCCAACGCCATGCATATCCGCTATAAGCTGGCGCTTCTGGGTTTGGATTATACGGAAGACGAAAATGCCGAAGAAGTGGATCTCGCTCCATATCTCACAGAAGGCACTCTGGCCCGCCTCACCTATGCCGAGCATGACCGCTGGATGGCCTTTTTGGAAACGGAAGGCTGGGTCACCGCTTCTTTGGAAGATGTGGATAAATACAAGCGCTCCGGCATCAGTAAGGGCAGACACAACTGCCAGATGCTGAAAATGCACCCGTATATCTGCCCCTTCGAAGATCTCAAGGCCTGCTCGGATGCGTTGGGACTCCCCGACTCCACCGTGTATGACCGCGAACTCATCGTCCGCATCCCCGATATCCTGCATGACAGATGGAATGTATCGGGCCGTAAGTATAAAATCATTGCAACAGATTCTAACATGGAGGAATAAAGGTCATGGCAACAACTACACAGCGAACCAAAAAAGCTGCAGATGTAGCAAAGGAAAACGGCTACAATTATGTTTCCACCAAATTTGAAGCCTACACCGGAAACGAGCCTTATCTCTTCATCAGCTATTCCCACCGCGATACTATGGAAGTCTATCCCATTCTGGATGCGCTCCATGACAGAAAGTATCGTATCTGGTATGATGAATCCTGCGAAAACGGCAACGATTTCCGCGAAGAGCTTCGCGAAAAAATCGAAAAATGCGATGCAGTAGTGCTCTTCGTTTCCGCCGCCTCCATGTCCTCCCCCTTCTGCGGCATGGAAGTTATCGTAGCAAGAGAAAACGGCAAGCGTCTCTACCCCATCTATCTCGATGACGCCGTTGTTCCCCCCGCATTTGAAATTCTTCTTGCCAACACCCACCACAGCACCACCGAGAACATGGATAAGCTCATCAAGAGCATGGTCCGTGACCTGCCCGCCACCACCATGGATCGCCTCACCACCTTTGAAGGTAAGCTCCAGAAGTGCGAAGATAACGGCAAGTCCATCGAAGTGGATGAAGGCATCACCGTCATCTGTGCCGGCGCTTTTAAAGATCGCCGCGCTCTGCATCACATTCAGCTCCCTGAATCTCTGGAAGAGATCCAGCTGGAAAGCTTCCGCGGCTGCAGCAATCTGGAAGAAATGGTCATCCCCGGCCGCACCCAGCGTGTGGGCGAAAGCGCCTTCCGCGACTGCGTGCAGATGAAGACACTGGAAGTCAAGAACCACGCCATCAAGATCGGCGAGCGCGCATTTGAAAACTGCGCTTCTTTGGAAAGTATTTCCCTTCCCAGCGGCCTTACCGAACTCTACGGCGGCGTATTCAACAGCTGCAAATCCCTCAAGAAGATCGACCTTCCCGAAAAGCTCACCATTCTCGGTGAAAGCGCTTTCTCCGACTGCGTAGGTCTTGAAAGTATCGTTATCCCCGCCTCCGTCACCAAGATCGACGATCTGGTCTTCAACGGCTGCATCAGCCTTTCCAAGATTGAGCTTTCCAACGGACTTAAGAAGATTGGTAAGGGCGCTTTCAAAAACTGCAAGTCCCTGACCAAGATCGAGATCCCCGCTTCCGTCACCGCAATAAGCGAGGCGATTTTCAGAGGCTGCGAAAACCTCAAGTCCATCCGCGTAGATCCCAAGAACAAGTATTATAAGTCTGAGCCCAACAAGCGCGAGGGCAACGATCATGTTCTTTTCAATAAGAACAAATCTGTCATCATCGCCTACCCCGCTTCCAGCCGTGAAGTGCAGTACGATATCCCTGACAGCATCGTTTCCATCAGCGACTGGGCATTCTGCGAATGCAAAAAGCTCAACCGTATCACCATTCCCGACAGCGTCCATGAGATCGGCGAAGGTGCCTTCTGCAACTGCATCCTGCTGGATGAAGTGGAGATCCCCGACAGCGTTGAAAAGAT
>JAFQLA010000002.1 GCA_017396725.1 Oscillospiraceae bacterium | reverse complement strand
GACCATGTGGTGACGGCTTCCGCCATTGCCCGAGAGCTGGGCATCTTGAAAGAAGGTGACCGTGCCATCACCGGCGCGGAGCTGGATGCTATGAGTGAAGAGGAACTCTGCGCGCAGGTGGAGGAGATCTCCGTTTACGCCCGCGTTTCTCCCGAAAATAAGATCCGTATCGTCAAGGCCTGGCAGTCCAAGGGGCAGGTGGTCTCCATGACGGGTGACGGTGTGAACGACGCTCCCGCTCTCAAGGCAGCCGACATCGGCTGCGCCATGGGCATCACCGGCACCGATGTTGCCAAGGGCGCTTCCGACATGACCCTCACCGACGATAACTTTGCTACCATCGTGGATGCGGTGCGGGAAGGCCGCGGCATCTATGCCAACATCAAAAAGGTAGTGGGCTTTCTGCTGGGTACCAACATCGGTGAAGTGGTGGCTGTGTTTGTCGCCATGCTCCTTTGGCACAAGTCGCCCCTCCTTTCCATGCAGCTCCTTTGGATCAACCTCGTCACCGACTCTCTGCCTGCCATTGCCCTGGGCATGGA
This sequence comes from Oscillospiraceae bacterium, assembly GCA_017396725.1. The sequence goes on along the minus strand of JAFQLA010000002.1, from coordinate 3,902 downwards.
AAAGGTGGAAGACGGCGTTATGGAGCGCAAGCCCAAACCCAAGGACGAAGGCTTCTTTGCCAATGGCTTCGGTGTGCGCACGGTGCTGCAGGGCGTGATGTTCGGCGTTTTGAGTCTTGTTGCCTTCCGCCTGGGCGAAAACGTAACGGGTACGCTGGAAGGCGGCCGCACTATGGCCTTCCTTGTGCTGGCGCTTTCTCAGATCGTGCAGGCCTTTAATATGCGCTCCGACCGTTCCCTCTTTAAGATCGGCGTGTTTACCAACTCCAAGCTGAATCTGGCGGCACTGGCGGCATTGGTTCTGGTGGCGCTGGTGGCCTTCACGCCCCTTTCCGTTGTATTCCAGCTGACCGTCCTGCCTGCAAAGCTTTATCTTGCAGCGCTGGGACTGATCCTTGTTCCTCTGGTATTAATGGAACTTTTCAAAGCTGCAGGACTGATCCGTCACCATAAGTAAAGATCCTTATAAGGCTGCGGAGATTTTCGCGGCAGAAGGAGAGAGAAATGAAACTTTTTGATTTCAATGATGAAAAGACCCGCAAAGAGATGACGAAGTGGGTGCTGACCATTGCGGGGGTATGCATCCTCATGTACCTTGCGCTGCGGCATCTTTCGTCCCTTGCGGCGGGGGTAAGCTATCTTGTGGATGTCACGCTGCCGCTTCTCATCGGCGCGGTGGTGGCGCTGGTTTTGAATGTGCCGCTGCGTATCTTTGAAAACCATGTGTTCCCCAATGCGAAAAGTGCCAAGGCTCACGCATGGCGCAGAGCTGCGGGGATCCTGGTATCCATTTTGCTGGTGCTGGGTATTTTCGTGGGTGCTATCGCCATCGTCATCCCCACACTGGCGGAGGCCTGCGTGGTGGTATACCACTTGGTGCTGGCGCTGGTAGAGGATATTTCCGCCACCCGCATTGACCTTACGCAGCTGCCCTTTGGCGAGTATCTGCAGAACCTTGACTGGAACGGCATTGTGGATAAGCTGGAAACCTGGGCTGCCGTTCTGGCAGGGGACGTGGTGGATGCTGTCTGGAATTTTATCGGCGCCCTCGGCGGCGCGCTGATGGATCTTTTCGTGGGCGTTATTTTTGGTATCTACCTTCTTGTCAGCAAGGAAAAGATCATCCGCCAGTTCAAACGCCTTGTGAAGGTGTGGCTGCCTGAAAAGGTCGGCTCCGCACTGATGTATGGCGCATCCGTCTGCTCCAACACCTTCCACCTCTTTATTGCCGGGCAGACGCTGGAGGCTGTGATCCTCGGCTCTCTCTGTGCGGTGGGCATGAGTATCATTAACCTCCCCTACGCGGCTATGGTGGGCGTTCTTGTGGGCGTAACGGCGCTGATCCCCTATGTGGGCGCATTTATCGGTATGGCGGTGGGCGCGTTTGTGATTTTGACGGTGAGCCCCATCAAGGCGCTGATCTTTGTGGTCTACCTTCTGGTTCTCCAGCAGGTGGAAGGCAATCTTATCTACCCCAAGGTGGTGGGCGCCAAGCTGAATCTCCCTGCTATCTGGGTGCTGGCCGCTATCGCTGTGGGCGGCAATGTGGCAGGCCCGCTGGGTATGCTGGCAGCAGTCCCTGTGGCAGCCTCGGCGTACATTATTCTCAAGGAGACCACGGCCAAGCGTGAGGCGGCTGCGGAGAAAGAAAACGAGGCGAAAGAAGAAAAAGAAGAATAAAAAGTTCTTGACAATCTTCTTTCTTTTGGTATAATAATTAAGCTTGCGTTTAATGTGCAGGCATATCCTTGCTCACACCGAGGAGTGTGGGCCATAAGACCAAAAGGAGGTGCAATGAAATGGCTAAGATTACCGGCAACTACGAAGTCGTTTACATCCTGGACACTGCACTGAGTGAAGAGGCTACCGCCGCTATGGTAGGTAAGTTCACCGCTCTGGCAGAGGCAAACGGCTCCAACGTCGTAGTAGAAGAGTGGGGCAAGCAGCGTCTTGCTTACGCTATCGACTACAAGACCGAGGGTTACTATGTCCTGATGAACTTCACCAGCGAGCCCGCTTTCCCCAAGGAGCTCAACCGTGTGCTGGGCATCACCGAAGGCGTGATCCGCTCCATGATCATTTCCAAGGACGAATAAGGAGGTTGCGCGATTATGCTTAACCGCGTTATTCTCATGGGTCGTCTGGTGCGCGATCCCGAACTGCGCCGCACGCAGTCCGGCACTCCCGTCGCCAGCTTCTCCATCGCCGTAGAGCGTGATTTCAAGAATCAGGCTACCGGCGAAAAGACCACGGACTTCATTGACATCGTGGCTTGGCGCAATACCGCTGAGTTCGTGTCCAAGTACTTCGCCAAGGGCCGCATGGCCGTGGTGGAAGGCCGCCTGCAGATCCGTGATTGGAAAGATCAGAATGGCAACAACCGCCGCAGCGCGGAAGTTGTAGCTGACAATGTCTATTTCGGTGATTCCAAGCGCGATGGGGCACCCGCTTCCGGCGGTTATGACGCGCCCGCATATGCCGCTCCCTCTATGGGCGGTTACGGTACTCCCTCTATGGGCCAGTCCGATTTCTCCGAGATCGACGATGAGGACGGCGAACTGCCGTTCTAAGATTTGGGAATTTGATTCCCAAGGTGAAATTCACTTGACATTTTAATTCTAACAAGGAGGAACCTATCCATGGCTATGGAACGTGATAACGCCAGACCCGCTCGTCCCATGAACCGCAAACGCCGCAAGGTTTGCCAGTTCTGCGTTGACAAGTGCGAATGCATTGATTACAAGGATGCAGCTAAGCTGCGCCGCTTCATCTCTGAGCGCTCCAAGATCCTGCCCCGCCGTACCACCGGTACCTGCGCTATGCATCAGCGTCAGCTGACCGTGGCAATCAAGCGCGCTCGTCAGATCGCTCTGCTGCCCTTCATCACTGAATAAGCAGTAAGCTGAAAAAGCAATAAAAGCGCCTGTCCGAAAGGACAGGCTCTTTTTCTTATCTGATTTTTGCCACAAGATCATTTTCCGTCATATACCGGTAGACCGATGGCGGCACCAGCTCCTGCCAATCCTCGCCCGCGGCCATGCGGCGGCGCACCTCGGTGCCGCTGGTAAAGCGCTCAGCGTCCGTCCGCTCCCACATGACCTCTGTTTCGCAGCCCAGGTTTTGCAGCATTTTCAATTTTTCCCGACCCCAATCGTCATACACTGTCACATAGAACCTGGCGTTTTGAGGCACATACTGCAAAAGAAGCTCCGGGCGGTTAACGGGGAAGGGGACAATTTCAAACTCCTCCCGCTTAACGCCCGCTTCCAGCATGGCAAGGCGGATCATTTCATAGCGTTCAAAATAGGAGAGGGGATTGGCGTCCTTTTCCGAGCGGTGGGGGCAGGCGGAAGAGAAAGCGGTGCAGCCCTCATCGGGATTGGAGATGCCGATAATGAGCCGCTGACAGCGCTTTTTGCCGGCCAGAAGATATTCCATATGTCCGTGATGCAGCATCTGAAAACGGCCGTGGATCACACCGATGGGATCAAGCATACGCACACCTCGAAATTCGTGGATTTTCTTCAGTATACCACCCTTTGGAGTATTTGCAAACACCAAGACGGTTATTCAAAGATCTGCTGTTCTTTTTTCAGCGCCTTGACTTTCTTGTAAACAGGCAGCGCGCCAAGGCAGCACAGAACGCCCAAAGCCAGATTGATAATGCCGACGAGATTGCCGTCAAAATGCTGCCAGAAGAAAAGCCCCACATTCTGAAGACCGATGAAAATATTCAAAATGCCAATGGGCAGCATCAGTGCGAGGATGCGCTTGAGATGGGCGATGCGGGAGGCGCGGTCGGAGAAAAGGTCAAAGGGGCCGTCCGCCGTTTTTTTGCGGAAGTAGACCCAGCGCAGGTAATTGCCCACCTGTTCGGCGCCGGTTTCTTCAATGAAGCGAAT
>JAFQLA010000033.1 GCA_017396725.1 Oscillospiraceae bacterium | reverse complement strand
TCGGGGATGTCCGCAGAAAGGCAGAGAACGGCCATGATCTCGCTGGCAACGGTGATATCAAACCCGTCTTCACGGGGCACGCCCTGCATGCGGCCGCCGAGACCGTCGATTATATTGCGAAGCTGGCGGTCGTTCATATCCACAGCGCGCTTCCAGACGATGCGCTTGACGTCTATGCCAAGGGCGTTGCCCTGCTGAATGTGGTTATCCAGCATGGCAGCAAGGAGGTTGTTGGCTGCGCCGATGGCGTGGAAGTCACCGGTAAAGTGGAGGTTGATATCCTCCATAGGCACCACCTGTGCCCAGCCGCCGCCGGCAGCGCCGCCCTTGACGCCGAAAACGGGGCCAAGAGAAGGTTCACGCAGAGCAACGAGGGTATTCTTGCCGATGCGGCGCATAGCGTCCGCGAGGCCGACGGTGGTGGTGGTCTTGCCTTCGCCCGCGGGGGTAGGATTGATAGCGGTCACCAGAATGAGCTTGCCGTCGGGGCGGTCACTTTCCCGCAGGAGACGGTAGTCCACCTTGGCTTTGTACTTGCCGTACAGCTCCAGATACTCTTCATCCACGCCGGCGGTTTCGGCAATGGCGGTAATGGGCTGCATTTCGCAGGACTGGGCAATTTCAATATCGGAAAGGATCTTGTTTCGGTTAAAGATGCTCATGTCGTGTATCCTCCTGAATTTTCTCACATCTTTTTTATTATAACATTTTCCCCGTTAAAGGAAACCCTTTTTCCTTGTTTTCCATTCATCTTTTCAATAATTTCTATAAAAATCGGGAAACTTATTGGAAAACATCAAGGAGCGATACCAATGCATTCTTTGAACCAACGGTTTTTCCCCTTCTTAGCCGCGGCGGCCGCGGTGAGTCTTTGCGGCGGTCTCACGGCGGCAGTCCCCGCCAATGTCGTTGCCGACTGGAACCTGAGCCGTGAAAGCATCACATGGCTGACTCTCGCCTATTCGCTGGGCGCTGCCGCCATGGCTCCCGTTATGGGTAAGTTGGGAGACGCGCTGGGACGGCGCACCGCCTTTCTTTCAGGTCTTGCCCTCTACACCGCGGGGCAGTTTTCCGCGGCGCTTTGTCCCGCGGGGCAGCCGGAGCTTTTCATCGCGCTGCGTTTTTTCACAGGCGCGGGGGCTGCCGCCATCGCGCCTATGATCATGAGCTTTATCATGACGGAGTTCCCGCCCCAAAAGCTGGGCCGCGGCTTCACCTCCTATATGCTCATCTCCTGCGGCACGGTGATCTTCGGCCCTGCGCTGGGCGGCTGGATCCTCAGCCGCAGCAGCTGGCGGTGGGTGATCCTCCTTTGCGGCATGATCTGTGCCGCCGCCTTTGCCATCGCCTTCTTCTTTGTGGAAAAAAGCAAGGGGCGGGAAAATGCCCTCAGGGATTTTGACTTTGGCGGCGCAGCGCTGACTCTCGTTTTCTTCTCCCTTGCTCTCTCCGTTCCCACTCTGGGGCAGAACGCAGGCTGGCTCTCCCCTGCCGCGCTGATCTGCGCCGCTCTTGCCGCAGCCGCGCTGCTGGGCCTTATCTTCGCGGAAAAGCGGGCCAAAAACCCCATCCTCAACGGGCGCTTTATGGCGCGGCGGCAGTTTATTCTGCCGGTGGCAGTGCTGTTTCTCTCCCAAGGCCTGCTGCAGTCCTGCATGACCAATCTCATTACCTTCGCCCTTGTGACCACGGGGGATAAGACCCTCTCCGGCATCGCCACTTCCGTAATGTATGTGGGCATGGCGCTGGGCACCGCCCTCATCGGCCCTCTCGCGGATAAAAAAGAACCCCGGTCCGTGGCGGCGGGGAGCCTTGTTTTCGTGGCAGCGGGCGCCGCGCTGCAGATGCTTTTCACACCGCAGACGCCCCTCTATCTCACCTGCCTTGCCATGTTTTTGATCGGCCTCGGCCTTGGGGGCAACACCACCATTTTCATGAAGGTGGCGCTTTCCGGCCTTCCGGCGGAGCTTGCGGGCAGCGGCTCGGGAACTTACAATGTTTTCCGCGATATGTCCATGCCCTTCGGCGTCGCCGTGTTTGTGCCCATGTTCTCCTCAGGACTCACGGCGCAGACGGCGGTATCCTCCCTCCACGCAACGGCCGCGGTGCAGACCGCCTGCGTCATAGCGGCGATACTGCTCTCGCTGGCGCTTCCGAAAATCCACAAAGCTTAGTTGCATTGCGGGCGTAAAAATGATAGAATTTTTCCATCACCATAAGAAAGGCAGCACGGTATGGACTATCGTTTTGACGCCCGCGTCAACTATCAATACAGCATGAGTCTTTTCACCCAGGAGGACGAGCGCTCCAACGAGGAAAAGATCTCTCACATTTATAATCATCTCAAAAAGAACTTCTCCTGCCTTGCGGACTGGGAAGAAGAAGCCAAAACCGATCCCGTTTTCTCCGAGATCGCCACGGTGCAGAACTTCCTCCACGGCGGCGGACTGCCCTTCGCCTGCTCCCGCTTTCTCCTCCGCGATCTCCATCTCACCTTTGACGATCTCCCCGCGGAGGAAAGCGCCGTGATCCTCACCGTTTTTCCCGAGTTCAACGCCGCGCAGCTGAAGTTCTGCTTCAAGACCAAAGACCGCACCACGGATGA
>JAFQLA010000032.1 GCA_017396725.1 Oscillospiraceae bacterium | reverse complement strand
TGCGGCAATGACCACGGCGCGGAAGCTTTTGAAAACACGCATGGCGGAAAGAGCGGGAAAGATCACAAGGGAGGAGATCAGCATAGCACCCATCATCCGCATGCCGAGAACGATGGTCAACGCGGTGAGTACGCTTAAAAGCGCGTTGTACCGCTCCACTTTCATGCCCGTTGCCCGGGAGAAGTTTTCATCAAAGGTGATGGCGAAGATCTTATGATAGCTGAGGATGTACAAAGAGAGAACGGCCGCTGCCACAATGACGGAGAGGATCACATCGCTTTTGTCCATGGCGAGGATGGAGCCGAACATATAGCTATCGATGTCGGTGGTCATGCCCGTGGTTTTGGATGCCACCAGAATGCCGATGGCCATGGCGGAGGCGGAGGTCACGGCGATGGCCGCGTCAGCGCCTACGCGGGAACGGCGGGTCATCTGCAAAAGAATGAAGGCTGCCACTACCACAAAGGGGATGGAAAAGGCAAGGGGGGCAAAACCGCAGGCGAGGGCGATGGCAAGGGCGCCGAAGGACACATGGCTCAGCCCGTCGCCGATCATGGAGCAGCGCTTGAGCACAAGAGACACACCCAAAAGCGCCGCGCAGAGAGAAACCAGAATGCCTACCACAAAGGCGCGCACCACAAAGGGATAGGAGAACATTTCCAAAAGAATACTCATGCTCTGCCACCTCCGAATCTGCGGCCCGTGGGGGAGGCGAGGTATTCTTCCTTGGTGCCGAAGAACCATTGGTGATTGGCGCCGCAATGAAGGATGGTCTTGGCATATTTCAAGGCGCTTTCCATGTCGTGAGTCACCATGACGATGGCAACGCCTTCGGTCTCATTGAGGTAGCGGAGCGTCTTGTAGAGATCCTGGGCGGCGGCGGGATCGAGGCCTGTGACGGGTTCGTCCAGCACCAGAAGATCCTTGGCGGCGCACAGGGCGCGGGAGAGCAGCACCCGCTGCTGCTGGCCGCCGGAAAGATCGCGGTAGCAGCGGTTTTTCAACTCCAGAATACCCAGCTTGCCCATGTTCATAAGGGCCTGAGACTTCTGGGCGCGGGAGTAAAAGAAGCGGTTTTTCCTCTCGTTCAAAAAGCCGCTCATCACCACCTCGTAGGCCGTGGCGGGGAAGTCCTTTTGTGCCGCGGTCTGCTGGGGGAGGTAGCCGATGGCACCGGAGCGGATGCTCTGTGCCACATCGACCTTGCCCGAAATGGGAGAGATGAGGCCGAGAATACTCTTGAGAAAAGTGGACTTGCCTGAGCCGTTTTCGCCCACGCAGCAAAGATAGTCGCCGCGGCGCACTGTGAGGCTCAGGGAATCCCACACGGGCTTTCCCTCATAACCCAAGGCGGCGTTTTCGCAGCGGATGAGAATATCATGATTCATGAAAGCGCCTCCTTCAAAACCTCAGTATTTTTCCACATCAGGGAAAGGTAGGTCTCTCCCGCGTCAAAATCGTCCCGGGAGATATTTTGCAGGGAATAGAAGGTGCGGGGCATGGCGGCGGAAGATTCGCTGATGACCCGTGCCACCTTGCCGCTGGAAAGCTCGATGGTGAAGACCACGGGGATCTTTTCATCGTTGGCAAGGTCGATGAGAAATTTGATGGTACCGATGCCGGGCTCGGTGTCCCCCGCGCAGCCGTGGAAAGCGGCGCGATAGCGGAGGTCATAAGTTTCGCAGAAATAGAGCAGGGGGAATCGGTCGCCGAAAAGCAGGATATCCCGGGCGGCATCCTTGCGGATGGCAAGAAAAGTCTCGTGGAGCTCGGTGAGAGAAGCAAGATACTCCGCAAGGTTTTCTTCATAATAGTCCGCGCCTGCAGGGTCGGCGGCGGAGAGGGTAGCGCAGATGGCTTCGACAATGGCCATGGCATTCACGGGAGAAGTCCAGATGTGCTCGTCGTATTCCACATGGTCGGAATCCTCTGCCTCGTCGTGGTGGTGTTCGTCATCGCAGTCCTCATCGTGCCGGTGCTGGTGAGCATGGGGGGTGTCCTCCATGCCTTCCACCACCTGGGATTCCATGATGGAAACCTGATCCATGGCGCAGAGAATATGGGAAATATCATGCTCTGAGGAAGAGAGGATCTCCTCGACCCAAAGCTCGCCGCTGCCGCCGTTGTAGATCAGGACATCAGCGTGACTGAGGGTCACCACATCCAGCGGCGTGGGTTCGAAGCTGTGGGGCTCCATGCCGGGAGGCAGCAGCAGTGTGGGTTCCACCCGCTCACCGCCAATGGCACGGACGAAATCATAATAGGGGAAAAGTGTGGTAATTACCTGCAGCTTCCCGCTCTCTTCCTTTCCTTGGGCGGCGCAGCCGCAGGAGAGAAGCAGGGCGAGGGAGAGAAGCAGGCACAAAAGCCGTTTTCTCATTTGGCAGCCTCCTCTCCGCAGGTGCTGCAGAGCCCGTAAAACATGGTGCGGCGGGGATTGACGGTAAAATGGTGGTGGTGGAAAAGGTGCTCGTAAAGCTCGCCCATGTGGGTGCAGTCCACATGCTCCATCCTGCCGCACTTTTCGCATTTGATGAAAAAGCACTCGCCGCTGTCGGCAAGGTCGCAGTAGCGGTAGGCACTGCCCTCATCGGTGACGATGCGGTGGACGCTGCCGCTCTCTTCCAGCTTTTGCAGCTGGCGGTATACCGTGGCAAGACCCAGCTTGTGCCCGCCTGCGCGGAGAAGGTCGCAAAGCGCCTGCGCGGTGAGATTCTCACCGGAATGGTGCAGCGTGTCCAGGATCAGTTTTTGCTGGCGGGTAGCATAGGTTGCCATGGCGGTCTCCTTGAATTTGAAAATGATTATCGTTTTCGAATTATACAGAAAAGAGAAAGTTTTGTCAATAAAAAAGAGGGCAAATGCATTGCATTTGCCCTCTTTCGGCATGTTTTTTTACAGAATTCTGACCTGACACATGGCCATGGTTTTCAACGCGGCGGCATGACTTTCGGGAGTGACGCCCGCGCAGCAATCGGCGATAACGCTGACTTCCGCCTCAGGAAGGGCAGCTTTGATGAGCATGGCGTTGGACACCACGCAGATGTCGGTGCAAAGGCCGACAAGGGTGATATCCAGCGCGTCTTCTCTGGAAAGGGCTGCCATGTGCTCCATCAGTTCCACGGAGCCGAAGGTGGGTTTATCCAGCACCTTGGCGCTGCCGAGAGCGGCTTTTACTGCATCGGCGATCTCCCAGCCGTGGCTGCCGCGGATGCAGTGGGGAACAGGCAGGAACTTGCCCTCACGGGTATCCATGTAGCTTTCCTCATGGGTATCGCGGGTGGCAATGATGTTTTCCGCGGGGTATTTTGCGATCTCCTTTACCACATTATCCACAATGGCGACAGCTTCGGCGGTACCCAGAGCACCGTCGATAAAATCGTTCTGCATATCCACAACGATCAGCATTTTTCTCATGGATGAACCTCCTTATGGGATCAGTATGCCGCAGCGGCGGCATTAGAATTCCTGCTTGAGACTGCGGTTGAAAAGACCGCGGATCAGCGCAGCGGCATCTTCGCCGCAGTAAAGAGTCTTATACACCGTTTCGCAGATGGGAAGCTCCACGCCGTACTTTTCCGAAAGCTCCATAAGCGCCTTTACGGTGTAGTAGCCCTCTGCCAGCTTTTCAAACTTTTCGCCCTTGATGTAGGCTTCGCCGAAGCGGCGGTTGTGGCTGTAGGGGGAGAAGACGGTGGCCTCGTAGTCGCCCAGATGGCAAAGACCGTAGGCGGAGAGTTCGTTGCCGCCCATAGCGCGGATCAGCCGCGCGATCTCACGGGTGCCGCGGGCCATAAGAGCGCCTTTGAGGGTGGTGAGGGAGAGCCCGTCCAGAATGCCGGCGGCGATGCCCACCACATTCTTGGCGGCGGCGCCGATCTCGTTGCCGATGAGGTCATCGCCATAGTAAAAGCGGATGAGGTCACTGGAGAAAGAATCTACCAAACGGCGCTTTTCTTCATCATTCTTACTGTCGATGACCATGCAGTTGGGAATACCTGCATAGAATTCCTGCACATGGCCGGGGCCCAGCCAAACGGCTACGGTGCAGCTCGCATCCATATTTTCCTCCGCGATCTGGGAAAGACGGCGGCCGGTGGAGATCTCAATGCCTTTCATGCAGAGAACGAAGGTCTTGTTCTTGAGGTCAAAGGGGCGCAGTTCATCAAAAAGAGCCTGCAGGCCCTGCGCGCCGATGGAAATGATGATGACCTCAGCATCCTGAACGCAGGAAAGATCGGTGGTGAGAGCCACCGATTCCGGCAGGGTCAGAAGATCGTTGGACCGGGTGGAAAGGAAGCGCTCCATGCGCGCAGAACCCGCTCTTCCGTAAAGCGTTATCCGGTGTCCGATAGAATCGAGATACCAGGTAATAAGGCTGCCCCAACGACCGCAGCCGATCACAGCAATTTTCATATTACTTAAAAAGCAGAGAGGCGGTGACACCGGCATAGAGAACGGCTACCACTACCAGCACAAAGAAGATGATCTTCATCATAGTGGAGTCCTTTTCCTGGCGCATTTCCTGCACCACGACACTCATACTGCCGCAGCCCAGCGCCATCAGCACATAGGAGATGATAGCCATGGTGCTCTCACCGCTGCCGGACTTGGAACTGAGAATGTAGGCGGCAATGAGGAGAACGGCGGAAACAGGCAGCAGGATCTTGCTGCGGGTGCTGAGCCTGGTGGTGTTGGAATTGGCGCGGTTTTCAGTAGAGGGCGCCTGCACGGTGGATTTGGGATGATAGTTGCTGTTTTTTCTTTTCTTAGCCATGGTAATTCTCCTGAAATTAGATTCCCCCCATGGGGTCAAGGCCGCGCAGGGCGCGGCAGAGCATGTCGAAAGCGGTGTCGGCAGCGCGTTCGCGGATGGCTTCGCGGCCGATGGCGCCATAGTGCATTTCGCGGCAGACGGTGCCGTTTGGGGAGGCAAGGGAAATAAAGACGGTGCCCACCTCGTTGCCGCGCTCATCCTTGTCGGGGCCGGCAACACCGGTGGTGGAAAGACCGAAATCGGCGCCTGCGATGCGCCTGGCATTTTCTGCCATAGAGCGCCCCACTTCTTCCGATACTGCGCCGTGGACATCCAGAAGTGCCTGCGGCACACTCAGCACTCCCGCCTTCACGGCATTGGTGTAAGACACCACGCCGCCCATGAAAACGGCGGAGGAGCCGGGAAGATCGGTGATGCGCTTGGCGATAAGACCGCCGGTGCAGCTCTCCGCGGAGGCGAAAGTGCGGTTTTGTTCTTTCAACAGGGAGAGGCAGAGACTTTCCAAAGTCATATCAATATCTCACTTTCACCCGCTCGCTGCCTTCCAGCGCGCGGCGGCAAAGACCTTCTACATCGAGAGCGGCTTCCATTTCCCGCACATCCTCTACATGGGGACGGGTGCGGGGGTGGGGGGGGGTACAGACGGTGCAGCAATCCTCATAGGGGAGAATGG
>JAFQLA010000031.1 GCA_017396725.1 Oscillospiraceae bacterium | reverse complement strand
GAGGTTATGGACCGCGCGGCGCGGATGTTTGTAGGTACCCACGATTTTGCCGCCGTCCGTTCTGTTGGCACCGATGTGAAAAGCACGGTGCGCACCATTTACCACTGTTATGTGACCCGCTCGGGAGATCTTCTGGAGCTGAAGGTCTGCGCCAACGGCTTTTTGTACAACATGGTCCGCGCCATCACGGGCACCGTGCTCTATGCCGCGGAAGGGAAGATCACTCCGGAGGATATTCCGGTGATTCTGGAAAAGGGTGACCGCACGGCAGCCGGCCCTACTGTACCGCCGGGCGGACTGTATCTTACAAAAGTTTGGTATGAGGATGAACGACTCAATGAGTGATAAAGAAAACCGGGAGATCCGGGAAGAAAACATGGAAAATACCGACCGCACCCACCGTGCGAAACCGACCCGCAGGAGAAAGTGGTGGATCTTTGCCGCTATCTTTGTGGTGGTACTGGGCGTGGTGCTGGTGGCCGCATGGAGAGACGGCACGGGCTTTGACGCCCTGAACCGCTTCTTTACTTACGGCAAAAGCACGCAGGATGAAGCGGAGATCTTTGCCTATGATACGGATAAGACCAACCGCTTTGCCTCTTTGAACAGCTCTCTCGTGGTGCTTTCCATGACGCAGCTGCGGCTTTACGATTCCGAGGGCGAGATGCTGTTTTCCGAAAGCGTGAAGATGGACCGTCCTGCCTTGAGTGTGGGCAAAAATCTTGCCGTGGCTTACGATGTAGGCGGCACGGATTACTATGTTTTCAACGAAGAAGAGATCTTGCTGCGGGGCGAATACGAGGCGGATATGCCGCTGATCTCCGCGGATATCAATGAAGATGACTATCTTGCCGTAGTGGCGGGTAAAAGCGGTTTCAAGGGCGCCGTCAATGTATATGACGCGGAACTGGAGCTGATTTTCGAATTCAATTCTTCCTCCCGTTTCCTTGGTGACGGCGCGGTGTTCGGCGGCGGCAAGCGTGTTGCGGCTGTAGCGTTGGAGCAGGAAAATGCCACCTTTGTCAGCACCGTGGTCATTTATAAGACCAATGCCACCGAAGAGGCGGCTGCCTGCAAGATCACCGACGGCCTTGTGCTGGACATTACCGCCGACGGGGATACCGTTTGTGCCGTTACCGACCGCAGCGTGGTTTTCATTGATGATAATGGCACTATGACGGGTACTTACTCTTATGAAGGCAAGTTCCTGCGCGGCTATTCCCTTGGTGGGGACGGTTATGCGACAGTGCTTTTAAATCACTATAAGTCCGGCAGCATGGCAACGCTCGTAACGGTGAATGAAAAGGGCGAAGTGGCAGGCTCGCTGGATATCAATGAAGAGGTGCTTTCCGTTTCCGCTGCGGGCCGCTATGTGGCCGTTTTGTACGCCGACCGCCTTGTGATCTATACCTCCGCGCTTGCGGAGTATTCCACGCTGGAAAATGTGGACTATGCCAAGGCGGCGCTGATGCGTGCGGATGGCTCTGCCATGGTGGCAGGCGCTTCTCAGGCAGCGCTGTATCTGCCTTGATTGGAAGGCAAAACCTGATTTGCCAAAAGGATATCCTGCCGCTTTAGCCGGCGGGATGATATACTGGTTTCGTGCGCGGCACGAAAATTTTCTTTGGGTCAAAAGACCTGTTTGGCTAGACTATCCGGAGGTATATGATGCAACCGACTCTGTGTACCAGATGTAAGAAAAATGTGGCTGTGGTGTATATCACCAAGCTGGAAGAGGGGAAAACTGTCAGCGAGGGACTGTGCCTTAAGTGCGCCAAGTCGCTGGGCCTTCCTCAGGTGGATGACATGATGAAACGCTTTGGCATCAGCGATGATGATCTGGACATGCTGACCAATGAAATGATGCATGCTTTCGGCGGCGCTGAGAGTCTGGAAGCCCTGCCTGAAGATGAGGACGGCGATGACGATGAAAACGGCAAGACGGCAACTTTCCCGTTTTTGAACCGTCTCTTTTCCAATAGCGACCTGCCTGCCCAAAGTGAGCAGAATGAAGAGCCTCACGACCATAAGGGCGACAAGCATAAGGACCGCAAGGCCGAAAAGGCAAAGCATAAGTTTTTGAATAATTACTGCATCAACCTGACCGAGCGGGCCAGAGGCGGCAAGCTGGATGCCGTTATCGGCCGTGAGGAAGAGATCGAGCGCGTGGTGCAGATCCTGAACCGCCGTCAGAAGAACAATCCCTGCCTCATCGGTGAGCCCGGTGTGGGTAAAACCGCTATTGCTGAAGGGCTTGCCCAGCGCATCGTGGCAGGCAGCGTGCCCTTTAAGCTGCGGGAAAAGGAAGTTTATCTTCTGGATCTCACCGCCCTTGTGGCGGGCACCCAGTTCCGCGGTCAGTTTGAAAGCCGCATGAAGGGCCTTATTGAAGAGATCCGCAAACTGGGTAATGTGATCCTTGTTATTGACGAGGTGCATAATATCGTGGGCGCAGGCGATGCCGAGGGCAGCATGAATGCCGCCAATATCTTAAAGCCTGCTCTTTCCCGCGGGGAGATCCAGGTCATCGGCGCCACCACCTTTACCGAAT
>JAFQLA010000030.1 GCA_017396725.1 Oscillospiraceae bacterium | reverse complement strand
TGGATGCTCATGCCCCTGCCTCCCGCTTATGTATTGCCGTTATTATAGCACACTCCGCCCTATCTCTCAATATGGGTATATTTGCATTTCCCTTCTTTTTCCAAAGGCTTTCACGTAATCCATTGACAAAATATCATAAAATTTGATAAACTGTTTTCATTACATAGTACGAATATAAGTGGCGCTGTGCTCGCAAGAGATCCATCCACTTCGCACTTGAAAAAGGATTCGAAGAGGATTGATCTTATGAAATTTGATTGCATTAATTTTTTTCTGACCAACGCACAAAACGCCGTTTTTCTTCACTTTAAGCACGCGCTCCAGCCCTATGACATCACCCCCATCCAGCACGCGCTTTTGCAGTGCCTTTGGGTGACTGACGGGCAGACCCCCTCCATGTTGGCTGAGCGTCTCCATCTGGACACCTCCACCATCACCGGCATCATCACCCGCATGGAGGCGAAGGATTTCATCCAGCGCACCTTCTGCGAAGAGGATCGCCGCCGCGTTATCGTGCGTCTCCTTCCCGCCGGCCTTGAACTCAAGGAAAAGCTGGGCAACACCATCGAGATCGTAAACCGCACCCTGCTGGAGGATTTTACTCCCGAAGAGGCGGAAATGCTGAAAAAACTCCTTTTCTCTCTGGAAGAAAAGGCCAAGAGTATTTAAATCACAAAAAACCGCTCTGTTCTTTTGAACAGAGCGGTTTCTTTTTATTCGTACCTGGGAAGGATCCGGCTCTTCCGCAAAAGACGCATCAGTTCCGGCACCACTATCACCAGAACAACAGCCGTCAGCACGCCGGCAAGATAACGGGAAACGATGCTGCCGAATACATAAGCGAAGGTGTAGTAATCCCAGATCACACTGTGGAGATAGATAGAGGCGGTATTCAGCGTTGTGACCACAAGAGAGCTGAGGATCAGAATGAAGCAAAGCTGCTTGCGGTCAAGCTCCGTCTTCTTCGCCTTGGCATAAGCCCCCACCATAAGGCCGCGCACGCCAATGGGAACGAGCCACAAAATGGTGGTAAAATCAACGCCATAGGTCAGGAGCTGTTCAAAAAAGCTGCCGATAAAACCAACGGCAAAGCCCCACAGCGGACCAAAAAGCAATCCGCCCATGATCACCGGCAGGCTGGAGACCGTGATCTGCAGTGTACCGATGCGGATCTTCGCAAAGCAAAGCGCCACATACATAGCAGCCAGCATAGCGGAGATCACCAGTTTACGAGTTGTAATTTGAGATTTTTTCATATTTTTTCCTCCTTTTTTCCGTCGGCACTGCAAGGAAATCCAAACGGCAGCACGCCCGCGAAAAAAGAAAACCTCTTTTCGCAGCGCGCCAACACGCCCGAAAAGAGGAAAACAAGAATTCCACTCTTGCACGTGACAGCGGGATGCAGCCCGCGCGCGGCGCACCTTTTACAGCACTCCGTCCGATGAACAACTCCCCGTCTCATCGGCACATGACCCGCGCAGACTTACTCTGCCAAACTCAAATTTTACAACACGATAGTAGCACTTCACACCCCCACTGTCAAGACAGTATAGAATTTTTCTTTCTGCGCATACTATCCCCCGGCGGCATCGCTGCTCTCATTATATCTCACGGAGGAACCTTCAATGAACACCAACTGCAACACCACTATGGACGGCAAGTCCTGCACTCCCAATGAATCCATCCGCTGCGCTGTGACCAGCTGCGCCCATCATTGCCAGTCCGGTCAGTACTGCGGTCTCTCTTCCATTCAGGTGGGCACCCATGAGGCCAATCCTACCATGGACCAGTGCACCGACTGCCAGAGCTTTAAGAAAAAGTAAAGCCACGATGCGGGTCTATCCCGCATCGCTACATAGAAAGCGAGGTTTCACGATGCAGAACAAACTTCCCCTGACAGGTACCCTCACGGGTTTTATCAGCGGCTTTTTCGGCGGAGGCGGCGGTATGATCCTTCTCCCCATGCTGAAAAAGGAAACCGAACTCTCCTCCCACCGGCTTTTTGCCAACTGCGTAGCCATCATTTTCCCTGTCTGCATGGTGTCCTCCGCAGCGTATTTTCTCGGCTCTGCCACAAATCTCTCTTTGGCTCTGCCTTTTCTTTTGGGCGGTGCCGCAGGCGGCTTTGTAGGCGGACGCATTTTCCACTCCATGCCGCCTAAAATCCTGCATCTGGCCTTCGCCGCATTCCTTCTTTATGCGGGAGTGAAATACCTTTTATGACCCTTCTCTACTTTTTTGCAGCCTTTCTCAGCGGGATCATTTCCGCATGGGGCATTGGCGGCGGCACGCTGCTCCTTTTGATCATGACCCTCTTTTTCAATTTTGATCAGCGCACCGCCCAGGGGATCAACCTTCTTTTCTTCCTCCCCACCGCTTTCTCCGCGCTGATGGTATACCGCAAAAAGGGCCTTCTGCACCCACCCGTCATTCGCCGCACCGTTCCGTGGGCAGCTATGGGCGCGCTGGCAGGCTCTGCACTTACTTTGTGGCTGGACAGCGGTTTTCTGCGAAAGCCCTTTGGCTTATTCTTGCTTTTTTGCGGATTTACTATGCTGAAAAACATTTTCGCCAAGAAAAAAGACGCCTGACGGCGTCTTTTTATAGTTCGATGGATTCTTCCTTTCCTTCCCAGAAAACCACAGGGCGGGTAAAAGACGCGCCGAAAAGCTCCGCGTCTTTTTTCGCCATCTTGACCATGCTGAAAACATCGTCTTCCGGATAGGGCAAGTGATAGATAATGCTTTTTTTCGCCTTCAAGCGGCGGAACAGCGCCTCACGGCCACCGGGAATATCCAGGAAGAGCGGATTGGAAAATACCGCGTCATACTCCTGCTCCCCTGCCATGGCGGAAATATAATCGGGATCAAAGTTGGCGTCGGAAAGCACCAGAATACTCCTGCCGCCGAGATGCACACTGAAACAGGCCACATCCACCTCGCGGAATTCCCGTCCGCTATGGGCGATGACAAAAGCCTCCGCCCGGTCTCCGCCGCCCAGATCCAGGGTGAAGATCTTGTCCTTCTCCGGCGGCAGCAGGCGAATATCCGCACTCTGCGGCAGCTTTTGAGGCATGCCGTAAGTATTGATCATCCAAAGAACGGGAGCATTATGCTCCAAAAAGCGCTTCATGGCATCGGTGGCGTAATGATCCCAATGATAGTGACTCACCAGCACATGGGTCACACCGTCATAGGGTGCTTCACCCTCCAAAAGTGCTTCATACTTCTCCGCAGGAATAGGGCTGAAGCCCTTGGGCGCGCGGCTGTATATCGCATCGAGCAAAACTTTCTTTCCGTTGCCTTCGACCATGAGTCCCGCATTGGCAACTGTACTGACCCGCATTTTCCGCGCCCCCTTCTTGAAATACCGCATTGCGGCTCATTTCATTATACCCGATTTTTTCTCTCTGACAAGAGCAAAAAAGAACCGGTGCTTTTTGCACCGGTTCTTTTTTTAGTTGAAATGAATTGCTTACAGCGCTTGGAGATTAGGCCAGGCTTGCAGCGTATTCGAATTCATCGGGAACATGAACAGCGCCGGACTTAACGTCTTCCCAAGCCTGTTCGATGGTAGCGATGTCTTCGTCAGACAGGGTAGCCTTAACGGCATCATTCCAAGTCCAGAACAGAGCTACGTCCAGAGAAGCGGGAGTAACGTCGAGCTGCTGGGGAACGTCGCCGTCAATGATAGCCTGAACAGCTGCTGCGTATGCAGGAGCATATTCACAGAACATGTTCATGATAACCTGATCGGGAGCCTGATCGGTGAAGTCACCGATGCAACCAGCGGTGTAAACGCCCTTTTCAGCGCAGGCCTTGATGGCACCGGACTGAGCTTCGTTGGAGTTGGAAAGTACGCAGGAAGCGCCAGCATCGATCTGGCTCAGAGCGGTTTCATAACCAACGGTGGGGTCAACAGCGGAGAGAACCTGGGAGAGAACTTCGATGTCGGGGTTCACGGACTTAGCGCCCATTTCGTAAGCGTTGGTGGTCTTGGTGTAGGAAGCATAGTCGCCGCCGGTCTGCCAAGCGATAACGCCGGTGTCAGAAGTCAGAGCAGCTGCAACGCCCAGAACGTAGCAAACCTGTTCGAAGCACATGTTGATTTCGAAGAGGTTGGTGTCACGGCAGTCGCCGCCCATGGTAGCGAACCATACATCGGGATAGTCGCCGCAGATTTCAGAGAAGGGATAGGAGCACTGACCGCCGTGGCCGAACACTGCGGTGTAGCCTTCGTCTGCCATTTCGGAGCCAGCCTGCTTGATTTCTTCAGCGGTAGCAGCCTGAACTACGGAAGTGGAGCAGCCGGGGAACTGTTCTTCGATGTAAGCAGCAGCTTCAACGCAACGCTGAGAGAAGCCACCGTCAGTGGGGGAGCCGGGGATCAGGAAGCCGAACTGCAGATCGCTGTAATCGCCTTCTGCAGCGCCGTCGCCTGCGCCGTCAGCAGCGCCTTCGCCATCATCAGCAGCACCGTCATCGGAAGTACCGCCGCAAGCAACCAGGGACAGGATCATGACCAGAGCCATGAGCATAGCCAAGAACTTTTTCATTTGGAAATTTCCTCCTTAAATTTTTGCCGGGGTAATTTATTTGGAAACGGAATCTTTCCGCTATCCATGTTTTTGTAGGACAAAGCCAATGCTTACCATGCGGCTATTATACAACAACTAACCGCTTGTGACAAGTTGTTTTGCGTGCGAAAAAAGTGGGTCTTTTTTGGCTATAATGCACAAAACTATCGTTTTTAGGACTTGATATAGGGGGTACCCTTGGCGCTGGCCTCGATACTGCGGGTACGGCCGGAGATCACAACGGCGATCACGGTCACCACATAGGGGATAGCCAGAACCAGGTTGTAGTGGATGGCAACGCCCGCATTCTGGATAACCATCTGCAGAGCCTGCGCGGCGCCGAATACCAGAGCGCCTGCCATAACACCCAGCGCTTTCCACTGACCCAGAACCACAACGGCCATGGCAATGTAGCCCTTACCGCCGGTCATATCGGTCTGGAAGGTGTTGGAAAGAGCAATTGCCAGATATACACCGGCAAGGCCCATCATAAGGCCGGAGAACGCGGTGGAGAGATAGCGAACGGTAAATACATTGATACCGAGGCTGTCTGCCGCCTTGGGATGTTCACCGACGGCGATGATCTTTACACCGATGGAGGTGCGGTTCATTACAAACCATACGGCAAATACCAGCACATAGCCGACATAGACGATGATGTTGTGGTTGAAGAGCATATCGCCGATGAGGGGGATCTTGCTCAGGCCGGGGATGGCAATAGCCTGGAAGGATTCAGCCATTGCACCGTTGATATTGCTTTCCATGAAGTACTTGCGGAACATAACCGCCGTAAGGCCGGAGCCTAACATATTCATGGCGCAGCCCACCACGATCTGCGAAGCTTTGAATGTGATGGTAGCTACGGCAAAGATCAGCGAGGCAATGCACCCTGCTGCCATACCGGCGGCAAGGCCCAGCCAGGTGGAGCCGGTATTGAAGGATACAAAGAAGGAGAAGAAGCAGCCGAAAAGCATAATGCCTTCTACGCCGATGTTCATAAGGCCAGCGCGCTCAGAAACGACGAGGCCCAGCGCCGCGATCATCAGAGGAATCGCCATGCGAACAGTAGATGCGAGAAAATATGTCATACCTTAGCACCCTCCTTCTTGGTTTCTTCCTTGCTCTTCTTATTGCGCTTGACGGATGCATTGGAGCTTGCGGAAACGGCAATGAAGAGGATCACGATACCCTGAATAACAGAGGTAAACTGTGCGGATGCGTTTACAAGACGCTGCATAGTGGAAGAACCGGTCTTCAGGAAGCCGAAGAGCAGCGCACTGAGAATAACGCCTACAGGGTTGTTATTGGCCAATACAGAGATAGCAATACCGGTATAGCCGAAGCCGTTGGAGATCTTTTCGAAGATGTAGTGGGAAGCGCCGGTCACTTCGATGGCGCCGCCGAGACCTGCCACAGCGCCTGCGATCATCATGGTCTTGATGGTCACATTCTTCACGCTGATGCCGGCATACTGGGATGCGATCTTGTTGAAGCCGACGGAGCGGACTTCAAAGCCAAAGGGAGTCTTAAAGAGAACGATGTAGAGAAGAATGGCTGCCAGAACTGCCACCACGAAACCGGAGTTCATCTTGGTGCCGGGGATCAGGTAGGGCATCCAGCCCTGCTCGGCAATGGGGAAGGACTGGGGGTCAGCCTGGTTGGTATCGCGCATCACGGTGCGGGTGAGGCAGCCGATGATGTTCAGCGCGATGTAGTTGAACATGATGGTGGTGATGACCTCGTTGATATCATAGCGGGCCTTCAGCATGCCGGGGATATATGCCCAAAGAGCACCGGCCAGGGCGCCTGCCAGCATCATAAGAACGATCAGCACGATGCCGGGGAGAGTATCGAAGGTAACGCCCACCCAGCAAGCGGCAATAGTACCTGCAATAAACTGACCTTCCGCGCCGATATTAAATACGCTGCCGCGGTAGGAAATGGCAACTGCCAGACCGCAGAAAAGCAGAGGCGTACTGTTGTTGATGAGGTTACTGACGGTACGCAGATTCTTAAAAGATGCGGTGAACATAGCTTTGTAGCTCTCGCCCACATCGTAACCGAAGATCACGAGGATCAGGGAGCTGACGAGGATAGCTGCCACCAGTGCCAGCGCGGGACGCCATGCGGAAGCGGCGATCTTCTTGAGAGAAATCTTGTTTTTCATTACACGGCACCTCCTTGCGCAGCGGTTTCAGCATCCATGCGCTGACCTGCCATCATAAGGCCGATCTTATCAACAGGAACATCATAGGTGACTTCGCCCATGAATTCGCCGCCGTGCATTACAAGGATGCGATCGGACAGGGAAAGGATCTCTTCCAGGTCGGTAGAGATCAGAAGAACGGCAGTGCCTCTTTCACGCTCTTCGATGAGCTTGGAGCGAACGAACTCGATAGCGCCGATATCCAGGCCGCGGGTGGGCTGGATGGCCATGAGGATGGAGGGCTTGCGGTTTACTTCACGGGCCAGAATGACCTTCTGCTGGTTACCGCCGGAAAGGCTGCCTGCAATGTAGTTGATATCGGCGGGACGAACGTCGAACTCCTCTACCATAGACTGGGCCTTTTCGTCGATCTTCTTGGTGTCCAGGAACATGCCGGTCTTGTACATATCGCTCTGTTCATTGCTGACAACGAAGTTATCTTTAATGGACATCTGCATGACAAGGCCCTTCTTCTGACGGTCGTCAGGGATGTGGGCCATGCCCTTATTCAGGCGATAACGGATATCCTTCTTGGCAACAGAGTCACCGTCGAAAAGAACATCGCCGCTTTCGATCTTGCGGCCGCCGACAATCGCTTCCGCCAGTTCCAGCTGACCGTTGCCGTCTACGCCGGCAATGCCGACGATCTCGCCCGCGCGAACATTGAAGTTTACGCCCTTAACGGCTTCAAGGCCCTTGTTGTTCTTAACACGAAGGTCCTTTACCTCGATCATGGGACGGCCTGCTTCCTTTTCCACGATCTTGCGGTCCAGGTCGATCTTGCGGCCGACCATCATGTTCGCCAGTTCGTCTGCGTTGGTATCCTTAACTTCCACGGTGCCAACCACTTCGCCGAGGCGCATAACGGTTACACGGTCGCAGAAGTCCAGAACTTCGCTCATATGGTGGGTGATGAGGATAATGGAATAACCTTCTTCCACCAGAGCGGTGAGGGACTTGAAGAGTTCATTTACTTCCTGAGGGGTCAGAACGGCAGTGGGCTCGTCCAGAATCAGGATCTTTGCGTTACGCATGAGGACCTTGATGATCTCCACCTTCTGCTGCACGCCTACGGGAAGCTGCCAAATGTAAGCGGTGGGATCGTTTACATTGAAGCCGAAACGCTGGCTCATGTCAGCTACGCGCTTATTGAGCTCCTTCATCTTGTAAACAAGGCCCGCTTCCTTCATGCCCATGAATACATTCTGGGTAACCGTCAGCTGGGGGATCAGCATAAAGTGCTGATGCACCATGCCTACGCCCTGAGCAATGGCATCGTTGGGGGAATCGATCTTAACTTCTTTACCGTTGATAAAGATCTGCCCTTCGGCGCTGTTGTACATACCGTAAAGGACATTCATCAGCGTAGATTTACCCGCACCGTTTTCGCCCAGAAGTGCGTGGATCTCGCCTTTGCGAAGGGTGAAATCTACATTTTTGTTAGCGCAGAAATTACCGAAATACTTGTAAATCCCACGCATTTCAACTACGTTCATTTTCAGGCCCCTTTCAAAAATCAGAATTTATATCGTTTCATTTGTCGGGTGGAAAATGAAAAACTACCGACAGCACTCCGGTTCTTTCTATATGTCGGGAACAGATTGAATCTGTTCAATTTTACTAAAACCGACATTTGTACCACATAGAACCTTGTAGTACATTATATCTTCTTTTGCGCGCAAAATCAACAAATATTATATTTTTGTGAATTGCACCAAATCTTAAGCCCGGAACTCGACCATATGCACAATTCATAGTTTTACTGCGCTTTTTTGTACATATCATCACCTTGCGAAAGCTTTTTTTTCATGCTATGATGACATTGTATAAGATGTAATGTAGTACAAACCGCATTTTATATTCGCTCTTTCCGGAGCGCATCCCACTACATAGAGGAATACCCGTATGGATGAACTGAACATTGTACGGATGAACAGCCAGCAGCTTTCCTACCGCACCAAAATGGCTCTCATCTCCATCATTCGCGAAAACGGAAAAGACGGCAAACCTTTCAAGCTCCCCAATGAGGACGAGTTGGCTACCCGCCTCGGCGTCAGCCGCAATGTGCTGCGCGATGCTCTTATGAGCCTTGAGGAACTGGGTTTTGTCACCCGCCGCCGCAGCAAAGGCACCATTGCCTCCCCTGCCGTGGCCAACGCCACCTGCCGTCTGGATACCGATCCCGAACTTTTCCGCATGATCCAGCGCGCCGGTTACACCCCCGGTATCAAGCACCTTTTCCTTGGTGTGGATTCCAACTATCCCCCCGAAGAAAACGGCGTCACACTCAAATTGGTCAGCAAAAAGATTTTCTATGCCGACGAAACACCCGCAGCCCTTTGTATCGACCGTTTTGCCGAGCACGAGCCCCTCTCTGAGGAAGATCTTTCCCAGAAGATGCGCGATCAGTCCCACAAGGATACGCTGGAGAATATTTACGGTACAGCCTATGCCTACACCATGGCGCATATTGACGCTGTTCTTCCCGATGAAGAAACTGCCGCATGTCTCGGCGTGAGCACCTCTGCCCCTGTCCTTTTGATGGAAGACTACGGTTATAACTACGATCACGAGCTGATCGTCCGCTCCACCATCTACTTCCGCCCCGGCATTCTGGATCTGAAGTTCCTTCGCAAAAACTGGTAATATCGCATTATCGTACAGGAGAGGGGAAATCTCGCTCCTGTTTTTTTAGCGCAAAATGTAACCAGTTACATTTTCCAACTCTTTTCCTCCGCAAAAAAAGACCGCCCAAAGGCGGTCTTTTTTATTTCCATCAATCTCTTTCGAACTTCTTCACGCGATAGCGGCGGTCTTCACCGTGCCAAGCCTTGACAAACTCAGATTCCATGGCTTCCATACTGCGCTGCTTGTGAATGCGGCCGAATTCGGAGTTGGAAGCAGCTTCGTAAGCTTCTTCGCTTTCCCAGAAATAAAGGGAGGTAACTTCACCCTTCTTGTCATCGCTGACCCACACTTCACCGCCGATGAAACCGGGGCAGGTAAAGAGGTCTTCGATCCAGATATCTTCTTCCACCTGCATGTACTTCTCCACCAGTTCGGGAGCAACACGCAGAGTCAGCCCTTCCACAAACTGAGGCTTCTCAAAAACGGTTTTCTTCATATCGCTACCCTCTCTTACTTCTTTTTCTTAGCGGGCATGGAGTGGATGCCGGTGCCAAGGAGAACGGTGAGAGCTTCCATATAAGCTTCGGACAGAGTGGGATGGCCGTGCATTGCGGCAGCGGCTTCTTCCACGGTCAGCATGGCGTGCATATCGGCAACAGCTTCAGCCAGCAGGTCATTGGCATTGGGGCCAATGATATGAACGCCCAGGATCTCCTGCAGGTCTTCGGAAGCCAAGACCTTGACCATGCCCATGGTATCGTGCATGGTGAGAGCCTTACCGTTGCCGGAGAACTGGAACTTGCCAACCTTGTAGCTGACACCCTCAGCCTTGAGAGCCTGCTCGGTCTTACCGACGCTGGCTACTTCGGGGAAGGTGAATACTGCGCTGGGGATCACACCGTAGTCAACGGCTGCATCGTGACCGGCCATACGTTCTACGCAGACCTTACCTTCGTCCTCTGCCACATGGGCCAGCTGAACACGGCCGGTAGCATCGCCGATGGCATAGATGCCCTTGACATTGGTTTCATAGTTTTCGTCGACCTTAACGCCCTTGCGGTCGTATTCCACGCCCACTTCATCCAGGCCCAGGCCTTCGATGAACATGCCGCGGCCGGTAGCAACCAGAACCTGATCGCATTCGAGGGTCTTCTTTTCGCCGCCGCAGTCTACCTTAACAGCAAGGCCGGTAGCGGTCTTGGTGACTTCTTCCAGCTTGGTGGAAAGCAGGAACTTAACGCCTTCAGCCTCCAGCAGCTTCTGGGAACGGGCGCAGATCTCATCATCCATGGGAGGCATGATCTTGGGCAGGAATTCCACAACGGTAACATCGCTGCCGAAGTTGTTGTAAATGCCAACAAATTCCATACCGATGACGCCGCCTCCCACGATAACGATCTTTTCGGGAACGGTGGTCATTTCCAGCGCTTCGGTGCTGGTCATCACGCCGGGCAGATCCAGGCCGGGCACGGGAGGAGCCACGCTCTTGGAACCGGTAGCGATGAGGATCTTGGAGGTCTCCAGAACCTGCTTTTCACCCTTATCGTCGGTCACTTCCACCTTGCCTGCGGCAAGAATCTTGCCGGTGCCCTTAATGAGGTCGATCTTGTTGGCCTTCAGAAGGCCTGCAACACCGGAAGTAAGCGTGGAGATGATCTTGTTCTTTTCAGCCTGAACCTTTTCCAGATTGGGACGGAAAGAACCTTCCACATCAATGCCGAAAGTTGCGGCATGACGGAGATAGTGCATGACCTGAGCATCCTTGTAGAGAGCCTTGGTGGGGATGCAGCCAACATTGAGGCAAGTGCCGCCGCAGACTTTCTTTTCAACGACTGCGACCTTCATGCCCAGCTGTGCAGCACGGATAGCTGCCACATAACCGCCGGGGCCTGCGCCGATAACAACGAGATCAAACATAATATTTTGCTCCTTTTCTGCCTCCGCGGCAATGCCGCGACGGAAATTTTCAAATATCTTTTACCACTTGGGATAGGGCATCTTCTGTCCCCACTGGGTGTTGGAAAGGCCGGCCTTTTCCACCAGCTCCACGCCCAGACGGCGGGCTTCATAGCGCACCTTTTCTTCATCCACACGGCAGATGCTGCCGTTTTCCAGAACCATTTCGCCGTCCACCATCACAGAGCGGATGGAAGCGGGAGTGGAAGCATACACGATAGCCGCCACGGGATCGTAGGAAGGAACGGAGAAGATGGTGCTGGGATCGAAGAAGATAAGATCTGCCTTCTTGCCGGCCTCCACGCTGCCAAGATCCGCCTCCCGTCCGAGGGACTTGGCGCCGCCAAGGGTAGCCATCTCCAGCGCGGTGGTGGCGGGGATCACCTTGGGATCGCGGGTGTAGACCTTCTGCAGAAGGGAGGAAAGCTTCAAAACCTCCAGGAAGTTCTGGGTATCGCCGCTGGCAGAGCCGTCACAGGCAAGGCTCACGGTAAAACCTTCTTCCACAAAACGCTTGATGGGGGGAACACCGGAGGCGAGGATCATGTTGGAGGCGGGATTGTGAGATATCTTCACATCGTACTGCTTGAAGATGGCAAAATCCTCATCCGTCATGTTCACGCAGTGCACGCCAATAAAGTCGGGGCCGAAGAGGCCCAGCTTTTCCAGATGAGGGATCGCGCGCTCGCCGTAATTCTTCAGGCTGAAAGCATCGTCATCCGGAGTCTCCACAATGTGGAGAGTAATGGGGATGTGAAGCTCATTTGCCATGCGGCGCATCTCACGGAAACCGTCATCGGTATGATCCCAGATGATGCCGGGGGCGATAGCAACGCCGATACGGGAATGACCGCGGTATTTCTTTTCGAGGCGGCGGGTCTCATCCAGAAAATCCTGCTCCGTCTCAATATGGCGGAAAGCGCGTTCGGGAGGATACTTGCCCACATTGGCGTAGCTGCGGCCCAGAATGCCGCGGATACCCAATTCCTCAAAAGCGCGGATCACTTCCTCATCCATGCCGGGTTCGGCATGGTTATACATGTAATCCAAAATGGTGGTGGTACCGGAGCGGATAGCTTCGATACAGCCGCACAGCGCTGCATAATACACCGTTTCACGGGTGAAGTGGCGGGCAGCGATGCGGATGGAGTTATCCAGCCAGCCCATGAGATCCTTATCACGACCCAATCCCTTGAGCATAGTCTGGAACAGATGGGAATGGGTGGAGATAAAGCCGGGAAGCACGATCTTCCCTGCCGCGTCAATCACGCGGGCGGCAGAGTACTCTTCCATAATCTCACGACCGCCTACAGCGGCGATGCGATCCTTTGCGATGGCAATACAGGCATCTGCATTCACCTCGCGGCGGGCATTCATGGAAAGAAGATATGCATTTTTAATGATGATATCTGCTTTTTTCATCCTGCGCCTCCGTTTAGAGCCACTTGAAATCCTTCAGGCTTTCTACTACTTCGTGCAGGAAGCGTGCAACAGGTGCACCGTTGGTAACGCGATGATCGTGGGTAAGGCTGAAATTGATCACAGAAGCGGGGGTCATCACGCCGTTGCGGATGATCACCTTCTTGAAAATGGAGCCTACGCCCAGGATCAGGCTTTCAGGAGAATTGAGCACGGGGGTGAAATAGGTGATGCCAAACATACCCAGATTGGTAATCGTGATGCAGGCACCGCCCATATTGTCAGCGGTGAGCTTGCCGGCCTTGGCCTTTTCGGTGAGTTCCAGCAGTTCGAGGCTGATGGTGCGCAGGTCCTTCATGTTGGCATTGCGGATCACGGGAACGATCAATCCGCCGGGCACATCCACAGCGCAGCCGATATCGATGTTCTTGGCAACGCGAACGGTCTTTTCATCCACAAGGCTCACACGCATGTCGGGATGATTTTCCATAGCCATGGCGACAGCCTTGATGATAATGGCAGTGTAGCTGAGCTTGATGCCGGCAGCATTGTACTTGCCCTTGATAGACTGGTACAGGCTCACGAGGGAGGAGATGTCCGCCTCGGTGGTAAGAGTGGTCTGCGCAGTGCCGGAGAGGCTATTCATCATACCCTTGCAGACAG
>JAFQLA010000029.1 GCA_017396725.1 Oscillospiraceae bacterium | reverse complement strand
CGGCAAGAACCTGGAGTACTACGATCAGGAAGCAAACGAGCACTACAGTCCCTACGTCATCGAGCCTTCTCTGGGCTGTGACCGTGTGGCACTGGCCTTCCTGTGCGAAGCATACGATGAGGAAGTGGTGGGCACCGACAAGAAGGGTAATCCCGACATCCGTACCGTGCTGCACCTGCATCCTGCTCTGGCTCCCTTCAAGGCAGCCGTTCTGCCCCTGAGCAAGAAGCTGGGCGACAAGGCACTGGAGATCTACAACGAGCTCAGCCGTGACTTTATGGTGGACTATGACGAAGCCGGCTCCATCGGCAAGCGCTATCGCCGTGAAGATGAGATCGGCACTCCCTTCTGCATCACCGTGGACTTTGAGACCGTGGGCGATGAGAACACCCCCGCTGATAACTGCGTCACCGTCCGTGAGCGTGACTCTATGGAACAGGTCCGTATCCCCATCAGCGAACTCAAGAGCTATCTTACCGAAAAGCTGGCTTACTAAGAGCTGTGGAAAAAGAGGGAGAGCCGCAAGGCTCTCCCTCTTTAAGAGTATGGAAAAGGACGCGTTTATGAAAAAGTTTTCCACAAAACTGCATCATCTGGGGGAAAAATGTTTTCTCTTTGCCGATAGCGCCGCGGAACAAAGCGGCGGGAAGAAGGCGGCCTTCTGGGCGTGGAACATCGGTATTACGGTGTGCGCTTTTGTGGCGCTGGGCCTTCTCGCGCTGATCTTCGCCGTGGGGGAATACCCCTTTTACATCATCAAGGGCTATTTTGAAGTGCCCCTTATCGCGGTTTTGAATGTGCTGCCGGTGCTGGCGCTGGGGCTTTTGCTCTATTTCCTCACCTCCCGCTCGGCGCTCTCCTTCGTCATTACCGCGGTGGTGGTTCTGGGGATGTCCATCGGCAACTATTTTAAGCTCCTCTTCCGTGACGATCCCTTTCTGGTGGCGGATATCCCCAACATCGCCATGGCTATGCGCTTTACCGGGGGCGATGGGTACGCCATCACCTTGAACTGGCAAATCATTCTTTCTCTTGTGTGCGTTATTTTCGGCGGGGCATTCCTTGCCCTTTTCGTGCGGGGACGGATGAAAAAGGCGCCCCGCTTTGCCCTTGCTCTCGCGGTAGTCCTCTGCGGCTTTTGCATGAAGAGCGTGTACTTAAACGAAACCGTTTATGAAGTCCGCGCCAGGAACTATAACTATGTGAGCCCCTGGGGCGCCACGCAGACCTTTATTTCCCGCGGTTTTCTCTATCCCTTTATTTACTCTGTGACCGACGCTTTCCCCACGCCCCCTGAGGGGTACGATGAGGCGGAGGCGGCAGAGATCCTCGCGCAGTATGAATCGGGCGAGATCGCGGAGGAGAAAAAGGTGAATATCATCGCCATCCAGCTGGAGGCCTTCAACGATTTCTCCCGCATGGGTGCAGGCGGCGTGGATTGGGACGCGGTGTATGCCGATTACCACGCGCTGGAAGAAGAGAGCTACACGGGTAACCTTGTGACCAATATCTTTGCCGGCGGTACCATCAATACCGAGCGCTGCGCCATCACGGGGCATCTGGAACTGGAAAATTACCGCGCCAATGTGAATTCCCACGCGTGGTATCTGCAGACCCAAGGCTATACTGTGGAGGGAAGCCATCCTTATTACGACTGGTACTATAACCGCCGCAATGTAAATAGCTATCTGGGCTTCCCCGCCTATTACTACTACGATGAGTACATGGCCATGGCCGGCGGCATCCGTGACAGTATCATGTTCCCGCAGCTTTGTGAACTGTATGAAGAGGGCATCGCCAAGGATAAGCCCTATTTTTCCTATAATGTCACCTATCAGGGCCACGGGCCCTATTCCGCGGAGGAGAATACCTGGGGAACGGACTTTGTCACCGGGGATATGAGCGAGGCAAGCCGCAATATTCTCAATAACTATCTTGGCTCCGTGCAGGATACCGTCATGCAGATCCATGCCATGATCGACTATTTCCGCAATAGGGAAGAACCTATGGTGGTGCTGCTTTTCGGCGATCATAACCCCTGGCTGGGGGACGGCAATACCGTTTACCGGGAGCTTGGCATCAACATCGATCCCTACAGCGAGGAAGGCTTCTATAACTACTATGCCACCCGCTATCTCATCTGGGGCAACGATGCCGCCAAGGAGACCCTTGGCACAGAGCTGGTTGGTGAAGGCCCTGATGTCTCCTCCAACTTCCTGATGAATGAGCTTTTCACCCTTCTCGGCTGGGAAGGCTCGGCCTATATGCAGGCAACGGAGGCGATCCGTGAAGAAATTTCCGTTCTCACTTCGGTGGATGGCTATGTGACGGAGGCGGGCTTTGCCAATTCTCTTACGGGAGAGGCGGCGGAGACCTTGCGGAAATACCTTTCTCTTGCCTATTATGACGCGCACCATTTTATCTATCAGGACCTCATAGCATAAAGAAAAAAGAGTGTGTTTAGGCGGCGTTCCATAGGGATTTATCCGGTTTTGCCCGGATCTTTTCCCCCGCAGGTATCCCATTCGTCCTTGAAATACACAAAGTATTCCTGCGTCCTCATGGAACACCTGCGAGAAAAAATCTTTCGCGCAAAACTGCATAGCACTTCAAAAAGAAGAGTTTTTCTTCAAGAGCAGGCAAAAAGCCGCGGTAATGCTGACGCATACCGCGGCTTTTTAACGCACTATTGGGGGAAAACTCCCTTTTTGAAGCGGGTAACTCCCTT
>JAFQLA010000028.1 GCA_017396725.1 Oscillospiraceae bacterium | reverse complement strand
TTTTCTGCTCGATGCACCGCTCCGGCCGAAAATGCACCGTTTTGCACCGCTCGGTGCTTCGTATCAAAAATTGTGGTATTACCCAGAAAATAACAGTCACCTTTCAGGTGGCTGTTATTTTTTCGTTCTCCTGCCGCCCTATCAAACTTGATAATTCAAAATCACACTACTATAATAATGGTACATTTCTTGGATCACGGAAAGAAGGCATGTACATGAACTGGTCGATTCTGGGCATTGAGCCCACCAAAGATAAAAAAGCCATCACCGCGGCTTACCGCGCACAGCTCGCCCACACCAACCCCGAGGATAAACCTGAGGAATTCAAAGACCTCCGCGCCGCCTACGAGGAAGCTTTGCGCCTTGCAGAGGTAAACGAGAGCGAAACGCCCCGTGACGAAAGCCCCGTGGGCCTTTGGACGCAGCGCATCCGCGCCCTGTATGACGATTTCGCCCGCCGCATCCGCCCCGAAAACTGGGAGGAGCTTTTAAAAGACGATATCTGCATCGCGCTGGACACCCGCCCCTTGGCAGAAGAAGCGCTGCTGCGCTTCCTCATGCAGGATTTCTACCTGCCCCAAGGTGTGTGGCAGGTACTGGACAACGCCTTTTCCTGGTCCGCCCGCCGGCAGGAACTTTACGAGACTTACCCCAGAGATTTCGTGGACTATGCCGTGATCAACGGCATCCGCTATCGGGGCAACCTCCCCTACGAATACTTCACCCCCGGCAAAAACGGCAAGGATTGCGACGAGTACCGCCGCCTTTACTATCAGGCAGATCAGCGCACCGGCGAAGAGCTCTCCCAGCTTTTGGCACAGATGTCCGCTCTTTCCGAAAGCCATCCCTACGGCGAGCTTCTCTCCTGCCGTTTGATGCTGGAAAACGGGGATACGCAGCAGGGCCGTGAAGGTTACCGCAAGCTGGCGGACGCCTATCCGCAGGATATCAAGCTGGCGCTGGAGTGGACGGCCCAGTGCCTCTCCGCCGCTGACTGGACGCAGGGCGAAGTATACGCCCGCCGCGCATTGGCGCTGGAAAGCGGCGCCGTGCAGGCAAAGGAAATGCTGGCCCACTGCCTTGCAGGCCAAAAGCAGTATGAAGAGGCCAAAAAGCTGATCTTCCAGCTGATGGACGCCGCAGGCGGCGATCAGAAACGCATCTACCAGCTGCGCCAGACCATTCAGGACTGGAACGCCGCGCTGATCGCCGATTGGGAAGCCCAGCTGCGATCCGAGCCCGAAGATATGGCGCTGCGGGTAAAGCTGGCATGGTGCTATCTCCAGAATGACCGCGATGACGATGCTATGCGCCTTTGCCAAAGCATCGATCCGGGGTACGAAGATCAGTACGACTACCATAACCTCTATGCCAAAGTGGCCTACGCCCGCAGCGACTACGAAACGGCGCTGCCCCATCTGCAGGAGGCGGAAAAGCTCCTGCGCGCCATGACCCCTGACGGCACGGAGCAGACGGAATCCCGCATGGCCACCCTCCCCGAAAAGCTGCAGATCCAGGGCAGCTGCCTTATGAGTCTCGGCCGCTCGGCGGAAGCCGTGGAAAAATACGAGCAGGCTCTGGCGCTGGCGCCCGAAAACCCCGAAGTGCTGACCCACATGGGCCGCCTTCTCCGCGCCGTGGGCGACAACGAGCGGGCCGCTCAGACCTTTGAAAAGCTGACGGAGGTCCTGCCCTCCTCTTACCACGGTTTCTTCCTCCTCTCCCTCACCCTCTTTGCGCTGGGCCGTGACCGTGACGCCTTTGACGCGGTGAACCGCGCGCTGGAGCTGGACGGCGGGGATCTTGCCGTATATGTTCTGAAGATGCGCATCCTGCTGCGCAACGGCGCGTGGGAAGCTGTCCGCGGCACGCTGGATTTCCTGCGTGAACACGGCATCACCGACGAGATCAACACCCTCTGGTGCGAAGCGCAGCTGCTGGAACAGGGCGAAGGGCAAAAGGAAAAAGCACTGGAACTCTACCGCGCCATTGCCGCCCGTCTGGAAAACGGCGAAGACATGGAAGATGCCGCCAAACTTTACTACCGCCTTTTGCTGCTGGAAGCCGAACACCTCAATGCCAACAAGCCGGAAGACCGCGCCGTCATGCTTGCCCTTGCGGAAAAGGGTCTTTCCTATGACGAAAACGACTTCCCCTGTCTTGACTACAAAGCATGGCTCTTGAAGCGGGACGGAAAGCGAAGCGAAGCGCTGGAGCTTTACCACCGGCTGGAAGCTGTCCCCCGCCGCTCTATGGGGGTTGAGGCAGAGCTTGCCGAGCTTTATTACAAGGATCTGGACCGTGACGCGGACAAGGCGCTGCACTACTATAAGCTGCTGATGGAGCATGAGCCCCATCCCTCCTACCTTTTCTATGCCGGCACCTGCTGCAAGTATCTTGCCCGATACGAAGAGGGCGAAAAGTACTTTTTGCAGCTGCAGGAAGAAGACAGCGATTCCATTGACGGTTTCAACGGTCTTTCCTACCTCTATGACTCCATGAAGCGCTATGAAGATGCTCTCGAGCAGGTCAATAAGGTCATCGAGCGCATCGGCACCCGGGAGGGTAACCAGTCCGGCTACTATTACCACAAATCCCGTATCCTCCGCCGCCTGAACCGCCCGCTGGAAGCTATAGCCGTTATCGACGAGCTGACGGAAAAGTACGGCAACGAGGATCTCTATCAGGAGAAGTTCGAGATCTGCTGCCAGTTCGGTCTTTGGGACCGCGCCGCCGAAATTCTGAAGGCGTGGCGCAAGAGCGGTCAGCAAAAGGCACGCGCCGCCGCTGCCGCCATCGATCTCGATCTCTTCACCGGTCAGATCGATGCCGCGCGCAAGGCCGTGCAGAAATCCGCCGCCAAGCTCAATGCCTCCGACGCGGAGCGTCTGCAGCTGCTGATGGGCGAGCTGGACGGCATCGAAGACGCGCAGATGCCCATCTGGGAAAAGCGGGCCGCAAACCGCGAGGATAAGACCCACGAGCTTATGAATATGGCGCAGGTCCAGTGGTGGAACGGCCATTACGAAAAGAGCCGCGCTTACGCGCAGCAGGCGCTGGAGCAGCTGGATGAACTGATCCCCCGCAAAAAGAAAATGGCGGCGCTGTACCGCAGCCGCCGCTCGCTGGTGCTGGCTATTCTGGGCCGCTTCGAAGAAGCCGAGGCGGAACTGGCCGCCGCCCGCGCCCTGCCGCTGTGCGAAGGCTGCAGCTACTGCACCTGCAAGGACGCAGACATTTACGAAGCCAACATGGAAGAGATCCGCGGCAACTTCCCCGCTGCCATGGCCCTTTACCGCGCGGGACTTGCCCGTTGGTACGATGACATGGACTTTGCCGCCGGCGTGCGGCGCATGATGAGAAAGGGACTTTGATATGATGATCGGCATTGATCTGGGAACCACCAACAGCCTCGTTGCCTGTTTTCGTGACGGCAAGGCTGAGATCATTCCCAACCGTCTTTCTCAGCGTCTGACACCTTCGGTGGTCAGCGTGGATGCCGAGGGCACCGTGTATGTAGGCGAGACCGCCAAGGAGCGGGGCATTCTCCACCCGCTGGAAACTGCCAAAGTCTTCAAACGCAGCATGGGCACCGACAAGGAATACACCCTCAGCGGCAAGACCTTCCGCGCCGAAGAGCTCTCCGCGCTGGTGCTGCGCAGCCTGAAAGAGGACGCGGAGGCATGGCTGGGCGAGGAAGTCACCGAGGCCATCATCAGCGTGCCCGCCTATTTCAACGATCTTCAGCGCAAGGCTACCAAGCGGGCCGGCGAGCTGGCGGGCCTGCAGGTGAGCCGCATCATCAACGAACCCACCGCCGCCGCCATTGCCTGCGGCATGGGCAGAACCGGCGAGGACGCCCGCTATCTTGTTTTCGACTTAGGCGGCGGCACCTTCGATGTTTCCATCCTGGAGCTTTACGGCTCCATTATGGAAGTCCACGCCATCGCAGGCGACAATTTCATCGGCGGCGAGGATTTCACCGATCTTCTCTGCGCCATGTATCTGGAAAAAGCCGCCGTTGCCCCCGAATCGCTGGATCTTCGCACCATGAGCGAAGTCTATAAGACGGCGGAGGCGTGCAAGTGCGCCTTTTCCCGCCAGAACGAGATCACCATGACCTGCACCGTTGACGGCCAGAGCTTTTCCATGCGCCTGACGCTGGAGGAATACGAAAAGGCCTGCGCGCCGCTTTTGGAAAAACTGCGCCGCCCCATTGAACGCAGCCTGCGGGACGCGGGCGTCAGCCTCAGCGATATTGATGAGATCGTACTGGTAGGCGGCGCCACCCGTCTGCCGGTGATCCGCCGCTTTGTGAGCCGCCTTTTCAGCCGCATTCCCGGCATGCTGGTAGATCCGGATGAATCCGTGGCGCTGGGCGCCGCGCTGCAATGCGGCATGAAGGCCCGTGATAAGGAGATCCGCGAGGTGGTGCTGACGGATGTGTGCCCCTATACGCTGGGCACCGAGATCGTGGTCAGCAACGGCCTCTTCGAGGAAAACGGCCATTATCTGCCCATCATCGAGCGCAATACCGTCATCCCCGTCAGCCGTACCCAGACGGTGTATACCGCCCACGATAATCAGACCCGTGTGAATGTGAAGATCCTGCAGGGCGAAAGCCGCATGGCCTATCACAATCTGCTGCTGGGCGAGATCTCCGTCCCCGTGCCCGCGGGCCCCAAGGGGAAAGAGGCGGTGGATATCACCTATACCTACGATGTCAATTCCCTTTTGGAGGTGGAGATCTGCGTCTGCTCCACGGGCGTGCGCCGCAAGACCGTGATCCAGAACGAGCAAAACCGCCTCAGCGAGGAAGAGGCCGCCGCGCGGCTGGAAAAGCTGCAGTATCTCAAGCAGCGCCCCCGTGATGAGGAGGCCAACCGGCTGCAGCTTCTGCGGGGCGAGCGGCTCTATGAAGAGCTACCCTCTCAGCGCGGCGCCATCGATAAAGCCATTATGGAATTCGAGCAGGTGCTCTCCCGACAGGACCGCACCGAGATCGAAAAGGCCCGCAAGCGTCTCACCCACCTGCTGGATAGCCTGGAATACGATTTGAACTGAGCAAAAGGACAACCGCAAAAAGCGGTTGTCCTTTTTTACACAACTGTGCTATGATACAATCAGTTCTCAAAGGAGGGATGCCTTATGAAGCTCGGTGACACTTTGACCCTCGGCCGCTATGCCGATGAACCCATCCATTGGATCGCCATCGCGGAGAAGGAGGATAGCTTCCTGCTCCTCAGCCGCGACATTCTGGAATACCGCCCCTTCCACAGCGTGGATGGCCCCGTGGGCGAGGGGGATTTCACAGAGGGCGCCTATACCGCCAGCTGGATCAATTGCGACCTGCGCCTTTGGCTCAACGGCGACTTTTTCACCGCTGCCTTCACCGCCGAGGAGGCCACCCATATCCCCACCTGCACCCTGATCTCCCCCACTGACTTCCGCTCCCTTTACAGTCATTTCCCCGGCAAAAAGGAATCGGAAGACCGCCTTTTCATCCTCACCGAGGACGAGGCGAAGGAATACCTTACCGGCAAAGCCTTCTTCCGCGCCCGGCGCACCCCTCACGCTCTTGCCCGTTATGAAGCGGCGGAGAAATCCTCCCTTCTGCTTGAAGGCGGCGCGTGGTGGCTGCGCAGCTACGGTTCCTCCGCTTTCTCCGTGTATATGCGCTGCGTATATAATCCCGACTGGAGCCGCACCGCCGCCTCGCAGTGCGACGCCGTTGTCAACGCGCAGGATGTGGGCGTCCGCCCCGCCATGTGGTATCGGCCCTGAGCCGCCCCATACAGACCGCGTTGACAATCACACCCCATTATGGTAATTTAACAATAGAAACCCTCGCATAAATTCCGCCGGACACAACGGCGCGTTGGGAGTGCTATATGGCAGATTTCGTGGAAAATATTCATCTTGATCAGACCGACATGCAGCTTTTGCAGCTGCTGATGGAAGACAGCAAGACCCCCTATGCCGAATTGGGCCGCCAGCTGAATCTTTCCCGCGCCGCCATCACCAAGCGCGTCAACGCCCTTATCGAAAAGGGCGTGATCGAGCGCTTCACGGTGTACATCAATCCCCGCCGCGTCAAGCGGGATATCACCACCCTTTTTGAGCTCACCACCATGCCCGCCCACACCCAGCAGATCATGGACGAGCTTTCCAAGCAGTCGGAGATCGGTGAAATTTACATGACCGGAGATCTCACCCTCTTTGCTTTTGCCTACTTCGCTGACAACACCAAGCTCAACGAGTTCCTGATGCGGGTGCTCAGCCGCCTGCCCGGTCTCCACGAGATCAAGACCCACGCCATCCTCGCCTCCAAATCCAACCTCGACTGGAACTTTAACTTCCAGCAGCCCGCCGAGGGGGCAGAAGGCGCTGTGGCCCCTGTAGAATAATCGCTGTCAAAACCGAAGTGTGCCTGTGCACACTTCGGTTTTTTGTTTTCTCTCTTCCCGCGGCAGCAAAGGTTGCATTTGTTAACTTTTGGTTGCGTTTGTAAACCAATAATTCCGTTAATTATCTGACAATTCACAAATTGCGCTTTGTGCAGGTTTACAAATTTTCAAAAACCGTCGATTTTTGTTGACAAACGCAACTGAAAGTGGTAATTATATGGTTAAGACGAGTTTGGTGGTTTTCACCAATTTCATCCATAATCAAGGGGCGCGATATGGCGGGTTTTGCGTATAGCGCAAAAATCCCCCTTTTTCATCCTCCGTCCCTTGCCAACAAAAAAAGAAGGAGGAATTATGAGTAAGATCGTTGCACTCACTTTTGACGGCGCGCCCAACGCACCCGGCACGCTGAACATGCTGGAAGTTCTGGAACGCCACGGCATCAAGGGCAGCTTCTTCATGGAAGGCCACCGTCTTGAAAAAGACCCCGAAACGGCCCTGAAGGTAAAGGAAGCCGGCCACGATATCGGCAACCATAGCTATTCTCACCCCATGCTGGATCAGATCCCTCTGGAAGAGGCCCGCGAAGAGATCCTCAAGACCGATAAGCTTTTGAGAGAACTCATCGGCGTGGAGACCAAGCTGGTGCGCCCCCCCGCAGGCCAGATCAACCACGATCTCGCCGCCATGCTGCTGGAAATGGGCTACCACATCGTGATCTGGAGCTATAACATCCCCGTTTACGACTGGGCAGGCCCCAACGCAGAGGCTATTGCCGAGCGCGTCATCACCAACATGAACGAAGGCGAAAACATCATCACCTTCCATGACAAGTATCCCTACAACCCCGAAGCGCTGGATATCATCATCCCCGCCCTCAAGGAAATGGGCTACACCTTCAAGAAAGTATCTGAATTGACCCGCAAGGGCATCATTCAGTGAAAAAATTAAAATCAAGGAGAGAGTTACAATGAAGAAAAAGAGCGTATTTGGCGAAGTCCATCCTTCTATCATCGCAGTTTGGGCAGCTCTCATCGCAGCTTCCCACTTCCTCCCCGGCATTCCCCTGTTCGGTATCGGCGGCACCATGTCCGTCAGCGCAGTTCTGCTGCCCCTGACCGGTGTCTTCTTCGGCCCCATCGCAGGCGGTCTGTGCGGCGGTATCGGCCAGTTCATCGGCTACCTCATCGAGCCCTCTGCTGCATGGGCAGGCATGTTCACCTGGCTGCTTGACGTTATCACCCCCGTGATCTCCGGCTGCCTGGCATTCGGCTTCGGCAAGGGTTCCAAGGGCAAGGTTCGTCCCTTCGTGGCTCTGGGCCTCACCGCTCTGGCATTCATCGGCTGGTTCACCCATCCCATCGGCCAGGCTGCTCCCATCTATGCATTCATCTTCGGCGGCTACGGTCTCGTTTGCGTTGTCCTCGGCATCTTCTTCGCTAAGCGCTTCCTGCTCAGCAAGAACATCATCCTCAAGGCTATCGCCGTATTCGTTTGCTCCGCAGGCGGTATGATCATCATGTCCGTTCTCAGCGGCGTTGTAAACTTCTACGTATTTGCTACTCCCGCAGACGTTTGGAAGATGCTGGCAACTCTGGCTCCCATTGAACGCACCATGTTCTCCGCTGCCGCTATGCTCATCGGTGTGCCCCTGCTGATCGGTCTGCCCAAGATCGGTGTTCC
>JAFQLA010000027.1 GCA_017396725.1 Oscillospiraceae bacterium | reverse complement strand
TCCGAGGACCGCGAGGCGGTGATCCTCGCAGGGGAAAAGGAAAAGTGGATCCTTGTTTTCACCAAGAAGGATCTCTCCGTTACCCCTCCCGCCGTTCCCGCGGACTATACCAATCCCCCCGCCGCCACCGTGTTCCTCTCCACCAAAACGGGAGAGGGCATCGCCGAGCTGGAAGCCGCCGTTGCCGCGCTGTATCCTATGCCCGCTGTGCCCCGCGGCGAAATGCTCACAAGCGAGCGGCAGGCGCAAGCCGCCCGCAGAGCGCTGGACGCGCTGGAGCGTGCCGCCGAGGCGCTGGATCTGGGTCTCACGCCGGACGCCATCCTCACCGACGCCGAGGACGCCCTTTCCGCTCTGGGCTCCCTCACGGGCAAGAGCGTGAAGGAAGACTTGGTTGCCACCATTTTCAGCCGCTTCTGCGTGGGCAAATAAAAAGGAGAAATTGCTATGAAATGGCTTGAATTACATCTTGATACCGTTCCCGCCGCGCTGGACCCTCTCACCGAGATGCTCTCCACCGTGGGGGTAGACTCCCTCATCATCGATGACGAGGGGGATTTCCACAACTTTCTGGAAAATAACCACCAGTACTGGGACTATGTAGACGATGATCTCATGGCGGAAAAGAAGGGCAAGACCCGCATCACCTTCTATCTTTCCGACGATCAGGCGGGCTTCACCACCCTTGCCGCCGTCCGCATCGCCCTTACGGATTTCCAGAAAAAGAACCCCCAGTACCCCACCGCCATCCTCTCCATGGAAAATGTGGCGGACGAGGATTGGGAAAATAACTGGAAGGCTTTCTACAAGCCCATGGAGATCGGCGAGCGTCTCATCGTGATCCCCGAGTGGGAGAGCGCCAAAAAGAGCGGCCGCATCCCCCTCATCCTCAACCCCGGCCTCACCTTCGGCACCGGCAGCCACGCCACCACCCGTCTTTGCCTCAAGGCTTTGGAAAAGCATGTCCACGGCGGGGAAAAGGTGCTGGATCTGGGCTGCGGCAGCGGCATCCTCTCCATCGCCGCGCTGCGCCTTGGCGCAAAGCACGCCTTCGCCTGCGATATTGACGAAAAGTGCATTGGCGTCGCCTATGAAAATGCCGCTCTCAACGGCATCTCCAAGGATGTCTACACCGTCCGCTGCGGCGATGTGCTCACCGACAAGGGCCTGCAGGCGGAATTCGGCAAGGAATACGATGTGATCGTTGCCAATATCGTGGCGGATGTCATCATCGGTCTCGCGCCCGCTGTGGGCAGCTTTTTGAAAGAAGGCGGCCTCTTCCTCACCTCCGGTATCATCGATACCCGCGCC
Organism: Oscillospiraceae bacterium; assembly: GCA_017396725.1. Next base: position 1,357 of record JAFQLA010000027.1, on the reverse strand, counting down.
GAAGAGGTGAAGGGCAAGCTCATCGAAGCCGGCTGGGAGATCGTGGAGGAAAACGCCAGCGAAGGCTGGTATTCCTTCCTTTGCAAATAATATCTTCAAAGAAAATCCAAAGATTTTCTTTGAGAAGGATTGCACTTCGCTTCCCGCACTCCCTACAGTCGCACGGGCGCTTCGTGAGAAGTGTTTTTCCCGCCGCACATGTCGCCGCGAAAAACAATTAAAATCATTTGCGCTCTGCGGAGCGCAAAATACTCCCATAAGCAAAAGAAAACCCCTGTCCCGTGTGGGACAGGGGGGTTTATCTGTTTTTACACTGCAGGGCCGGTGGAAGGATCATCCACGCCGCCGCCTTCAGCAGGGGGCGTTACCGGATCGGTAGTCTCCCCGCCTTCGGGAGGGGGCGTTACGGGGTCGGTAGTGGTACCGGGATCTGCAGTCTCACCGCCATCCCCTTCGGCAGGGCCGGTGGAGGGATCGTCCACGCCGCCTTCGGGAGGCACCACGGGAGCAACCGTTTCCTTGGTGGGATCTTCGCCGGGCGCCACCAGGATCACCTTGTCGCGGTGCTTATAGTCGCTGGTGGCTTCAAACTCGGTGTAGAGGAGATTGCCGTCCTTATCGTAGTGGTGCTGATAGCTCTGCACCTTGATGCCGGTGTAGGCGGTGGTCTTCACTTCCTGCGTGCCGGGGGCGATGGAAGGATCCTCTTCATAGACGGTTTCCCAAGGCGTGGTGGAGAGGGTCACATAGGTCATGGTGGCGTAATTCCCCGTCACATTGGTACCCGTCACGCTGACGGTGATATTGTTGCTCTCCCAGCTGATATCGATGCGGATGGGATACGGGGTGTCGTTTTCAAACTTATAGTCGGGGCCGCCCCAGCTGACAGTAGCGTCCATACCCAGCGGGATATAGGAGGGGGCATAGCGGTGGGCCCAGCGCTCCACGATCTTGAGGTTGCCCTTGAGGCAGGCATAGTACAGCGTGGAGGACACCTGACAGATGCCGCCGCCGATCTCGTCCACCGTCTCGCCCTTGACATAGGCGGGAGCAGGGAGATAGCCGTTGGCCGCGGTGCGCTGGCCTACGGATCCGTTGTAGGAAAAGACTTCGCCGGGCAGCAGAATGAGTCCGTTGATGGAGTCAGCCGCAAGGCGAACATTGCTTCTGCGGTTGGCAGTGCCCGTCACGCGGGTGGTGCAGGAACCGAGGGTATCGCGGAAGAGATTGGCTTCCATATCCTCGGTGGTGACTTCGGGATAGTTAACGGTAGCGGGAACGGCCACTTCCGCGCCGCCTTCCGCCGCTTCAAAGGCGGCCTCCACATCGGCAACGGCAAAATCCACGCCCACCACAT
>JAFQLA010000026.1 GCA_017396725.1 Oscillospiraceae bacterium | reverse complement strand
GGGCTCTGCATAGCAGGAGGGCACGGAAGATACCGCTTCATAGGTTACCTCTGCGCCAAACATGGCCCCCGCTGCCTGCGCGGTCTCCCGCATGCGCCTCACCAGCTTTTCCCGCAGCCCTTTGTGATAAGTCCGCGCTGTACCCTGTAAAACGGCAGTCTGGGGAATAATATTTCCAACACTGCCCGCAGCAAACTGCCCCAGTGTTAAAACAGCCGTTTCCGAAGGCGGCGTTTCCCGGGCGATCAGCGATTGAAACGCCTGATAGATATGCAGCCCCACGTTAATGGGATCCACACCCAGATGAGGCATAGCCCCATGGCACCCCGCACCGCTGACGGTGATCCGGAATCCGTCGCAGGAGGAACTGATATAGCCGCTGCAGCAGCCGATCGAAGGCGCCTCTTCATCCAGCATCACATGCATAGCCGAACATGCATCCACCTTGGGATCCTCCAGAACACCGGCCCGGATCATGGCCAGCGCCCCGGCAAATTGCTCTTCCGCGGGCTGAAACATCAGCTTCACGCAGCCCTCCAGCTCCTCTTCCCGTTCTTTCAGAAGCTGCGCGGCACAAAGGAGCATGGCCGTGTGCATGTCGTGCCCACAGGTGTGTGCCGCGTTGGAAGCCGGAGAACGAAACGGAAGGTCATTCTTTTCCTCCATGGGAAGCGCATCCATATCTGCCCGCAAGAGATAGGTTTTCCCCGGTTTTTTCCCCCGGATCAGCGCCACAACGCCACCGGGACATATTTCCTTCGGCGCAAGATCCATCTCCCGCAGCCGCTTCATAACATAGCGCACAGTCTGCGGGAGTTCGGCCCCCACCTCGGCATGCTGATGGAGATACCGGCGGTCTTGCAGCAGATTCTCCTCCAGCTCATAGGCGCGCTTCAAAAATCCGTTCATTCAGAGATACCCCTTTTCCTTTTATGGCTTGCTGCCATTATGCCCGGAATAATACCGCCATATTCGGAAAAAATACCGCCAAATCATTGTTGGAGGATCGTTATGTGCACAGCTGTCACACTTAAAACCAAGGATTTCTACTTCGGCAGAACGCTGGATCACGAGCTTTCCTATGCAGAAGAAGTAACCGTCACCCCCCGAAACTTTCCCCTTTCTTTTCGAAACGCTCCGCCCCTGACGCATCATTATGCCATGATCGGCATGGCACACGTCGTAGATGATTATCCCCTGTACTTTGATGCTGTCAACGAAAAAGGGCTTGCCATGGCGGGACTTAATTTCATAGGTTATGCGCATTATGCGCCCCTCTCCGCCCAAGGCCAAGTCAATATTGCCCATTTCGAACTGCTTTTATGGATCCTGGCTCAGTGTGCCTCTGTGGAAGAAGCGGAACAATCCCTTGCGGGTCTTTCTGTAAGCAGCGCTTCCTTCAATAGCGAAATTCCACCCGCCGATCTCCACTGGATCATCGCCGACCACCATTGTGCCATCACAGTAGAAGCCCGCAGAGACGGTCTGCATGTTCTTCCCAACCCCGTAGGGGTATTGACCAATAACCCGCCCTTCGAAGATCAGCTGCTGCATCTCAACGACTTCATGACCCTTTCGGCAAAATCCCCCCGCAACCTTTTTGCTCCTTCTATCGATCTGCACCCGTACAGCCTCGGCATGGGTGCTTTGGGTCTGCCCGGCGACCTTTCTTCCCGCTCCCGCTTCGTAAGAGCGGCATTTACAAAGCTGAACTCGGTTTGCGGCACTTCAGAACATGAAAGTGTCGGCCAGTTCTTTCACATTCTGGACTCCGTTGCCCAAACCCAAGGCTGCAACACGGATGAAGACGGCCACTATGAAACCACCCTCTATACTTCCTGCTGCAACACAGATAAAGGGATCTACTATTACACCACCTATGGAAATCGCCAGATCACTGCCGTAAACATGCACCGCGAAAAGCTGGATGACAGCTTTCTTGTCCGCTATTCTCTGATCCAAAGCCAACAGATCCGCGATCAAAACTAAAACAAAAAAAGCCCGTCGCATTTGCGACGGGCTGGAGCTGGTAACGGGACTCGAACCTGCGACCTGCTGATTACGAATCAGCTGCTCTACCGACTGAGCTATACCAGCAAACAGTATGATGCAACTGCACAGCGCTTTCGCGCCCGTACAGCCGCAGTATGATTATAGCAGAAAACCGCAAAGCCGTCAATACTGCCCCTTCCTTTTATTTTTCCTATGCAGTAAGGCTGTATAATACATAATGTAATCACGAATTTATTCTTTCATTTCTTCTTGCACAAATTTCGGTTTTCTACAAAAAAACCCTTTGCTGTCCCAAAACTATTTCTGTTTCTTTTACACAAACCCTATGTATTACAAGCCTTTCCTCTTGCCCGATATCCATTCGATAGAATTCACATAAATTCTGCAATAATTTTTCACTACAAGTAGTTATCCACATTTTCCACAGACTTTTCCACATCCATCTATCCATTGTGCCGCAACGCTTTGCAGACTTTTCCCCCATTTTGACAAAACCCGCAAAGTGGATTTTCACTATTTCAGAAAACACAAATCAATTTACATAAAACCTTATTTTCCGCCCTTGGTTTCCATAATTCCTGCTTTTTGCAGGGGCGCGCTTTCTTTTTCACAAAAAAGCAAGCCACGGCACTTTACACCGCGGCTTGCATATTCAAATATTCACTTTGCTCTCACTGATGTCACAGGTGGCGTATGCATTAAGGGACATATCCGCCGTATTGCCGGAGAGATATTCATAATACCCCTGCGCGCCGATCATAGCGCCATTATCACCGCAGAAGCGAAGAGGCGGCAGATACAGTGTGCAGCCTTCCTTACGGCAGGCCGCTTCCAGATCGGCACGGATAATGGAGTTGGCAGCCACACCGCCCGCCGCCACGATGACGCGTCTTCCCGCTCTGCGGGCCGCCTCCATGGCACGGGGCACCAGCTCATCGCTGACGGCGCGGGTAAAGTCCTTTGCCAGCGCCGCGCGATCCAGCTCCTCGCCCTTCTGCTCAGCATTGTGAGCAAGGTTTATGACCGCCGTTTTTAAGCCGGAGAAGCTCATATCCAGATCAGAGGTGGTAACCTTTGCCCGGGGCAGATCGTACTTTCCGCCTTCACTTTGCTGCGCCAGAAGGTCGATAGGCTTGCCGCCGGGATATGGGAGTCCCAGCACGCGGGCCGCCTTATCGAAGCACTCCCCTGCCGCATCGTCGCAGGTGGCTCCCAGGATCTCCATGTCCGTATAGCTCTTTACATCCACAAGAAGCGTGTTGCCGCCGGAAATAGCCAGCGCCAGGAAAGGCGGTTCCAGTTCGGGGAAGGCAATGTAGTTTGCCGCGATATGGCCACGGATATGATGCACAGGGATCAGCGGAACACCCAGCGCATAGGCAACGGATTTGGCAAAGCTCAGTCCCACCAGCACCGCGCCGATAAGGCCCGGCGCGTAGGCAACGGCCACCGCGTCGATCTCCTTGCGGGTGACACCCGCTTCGCTGAGCGCCTGATCCGTCAGCGCGGCAATGGCTTCCACATGCTTGCGGGAGGCGATCTCCGGCACCACACCGCCATAGAGGGCGTGCATATCCGCCTGAGAAAGGATCGCGTCGGAAAGGACGCGCCGTCCATCCTCCACCACGGCTACCGCGGTTTCATCGCAAGTGGATTCAAAAGCAAGGATTTTCATGAGTCTGCCTCCGTCTCTTCCTCAAAAGGCTTGATCTTATCCCCCGGAAACACCGGGATCTGAATAAAGCGGGCAAAGCGCTCCGCGGAGAGGTGATTTTTGTAAAACGCAATGTGATGCGCCATCAGCTCCTCCCGGCTCACCTCCGGTCGGACACTGCCCATCACATGATAGTAAACGCCAAAGAGCGCGCAGTCATAGCCCTGCT
>JAFQLA010000025.1 GCA_017396725.1 Oscillospiraceae bacterium | reverse complement strand
GTCTCCTTGAACATAGCGTCCATGGTCTTCTGAATATTCTCCCAGATGGCGTAGCCATAGGGACGGTAGATGAACATACCCTTGATGCTGGAGTAGTCGATCAGTTCGGCCTTGGTGCAAACGTCGGTATACCACTGGGTAAAGTCCGCGTCACGGGCGGTAATGGCTGCTACTTTCTTTTCCTTTGCCATAGCTTTCATTCCTTTACTGTTAACGACCCTTTGGGTCTTTTTGTTTCTCACTAAATTTCAATTGTATCGGCTGTGACAGAAATTGTCAAGGCAGGAAGTCTATTTTCCTACCAATCCCTTTTCAGCAGCGCCGCAAGGCCAAAGCGCGCCGCCAGCTCCACAGATTCCCGCTCCTCTTCCGTTTCGGCGGCATCATATTTCAACCGCAGTTCCTTGAGGAAGAGACCGCACAGAGAATCTTCCTCCGCCCGGGCCCAGATATCTTCACTGACACGGGTGCGGTCACGGATCTCCAGATGGTAGCAGCGGTCCGCCAATTTTTCCTGCAGCTTTTCGCCGCTCACGCCGTTTTCATCGGTTTCCCCCGTCAGGATCACACGGTAAATGTTCTTTTCAGGATCGGCGCCAAGAGCTTCTTCCACCGCCTGCACCGCATCCCGTCCCGTGATATCCACCGTCAGGATCTCATAGCGGCGGTATGCCATAGGCACAAAACGCAGCTCCGCGCCCGTTGCACCCACCGTTCCGCACAGTACGCCTTTTTCGCCCAATTCGTCAAACCCGCGGCCCTCAGGGCAGCCGGGATAGGCATAAAATGTCTTCCCCGCTTTCTGCACACCGCTGAACTGATGCACATGGCCCAGCGCCAGATAGTGTAATCCGCTGCGGGCAATCTCCTCTTTGGCAATGGGATTATAACCGCTTTCGGCGGCGGTGACATCGCCGTGGAGCACCATCACATGAATGCGCCCGTCATCGGGAGCCGCAAACCCACGCAGGAGACTTTCTGTCTGGGCCGCTTCTTTGAAGGCCGCGCCGTACACCACACAGTTCAGTTCCGTCAGCTCCACGCTTTCGATCATACCATATTTAAATATAGTGACATTCTCCGGCCACTCCACCGTGTCATAGCCGCTGCCCGGCCCATAGGGATCGTGGTTGCCGGGAGAAATAAACACCCGGCCGTGGATCTCAGAAAGAGCCTCCGCCAAAGCTTCCGCCGTTTCACGGTACAGCGCGGCGCCGTCAAAAAGGTCACCGGCCAGAAGCACGATATCCGCGTTTTCCTCATTGGCCTTTTGCGCAATGCGGCTAAGCAGCTCACGCATCTCGCCGCGGCGCTCCCGCGCCTGCGTATTGGTCAGGGCGCCAAAGGCGCTGTCGAGATGAAAGTCTGCCGCGTGCAGGATCTTAACCACGCCGCTGCCCTCCTTTTCTTATTCCTCTGTCTGCCAGCCTTTGCAGACATCCACCCACTCCACAAAATTGGAGGAGGCCTTTTCCAGTTCTTCGCAGGTGAGTTCCACCGCGCTGTTGCTGCTGCCCGCCGCGGGGAACACCGTCTCAAACCGCTTCATGGATACATCAAGATAAGTTTTCACTCCCTCAGGCAATGCGAAAGAACAAACGCCGCCGGGATCGTGACCTACCATGTTGTGCGCCTCTTCAAAGGTCAGCATCTTGGCTTTGGTATGGAACTGTGCTTTATACTTGGCGTTATCCACCCGCGCGTCCCCCGCCATGACGATGATAATTGCTTCCTCGCCGATCTTAAAGCTCATGCTCTTTGCAATCCGCGCGCCTTCTACGCCCACAGCAATGGCAGCCAGTTCCACCGTAGCGCTGGAAACATCAAATTCACGAATGCGCTCTTCAAAACCGAAGCCACGCAGATATTCTCTCACTTTTTCAATGGACATTTCTCTTTCTCCTTACCGAATATCGATCCGCTCCACACCGACGCAAAGGCCCGTGTTGCTGTCTAACTCAAATATAGCGCCCTGCAGCTTGCACTCCCCTGCCGCCGTCTGATACCGGCCCGGGAGACCGCCCAAAAAGGTTTCCACCGACTGCTCAGGCCGAATGCCCAGTACACTTCGCACCGCGCCCGTCATGCCGAGATCCGTGATATATCCCGTTCCCTTGGGGAAGACTTCCTCGTCCGCCGTAGGAACATGGGTGTGGGTACCCCAAAGGGCAGAAACGCGGCCATCCAGATAATAGGCCATGGCCAGTTTTTCGCTGGTAGCTTCAGCATGAAAATCCACAAGTGTGAAAACGCCCTTCTCACCCTTAAGGAGCTTATCCGCGGTGGTGAAGGGATTTTCCGCATGGAAATCCAGATCGCAGCGGCCAATAAGGTTCATCACGCCAATGCGGATGCGCCCACAGTCAAAAATACCGTAACCCCTGCCGGGGGCGCGGCCGGTATAGTTGGCGGGACGCAGAATATAAGGGCATTCTTCCAGATAATCCGCGATTTGCGGCTTGCCCCAGGTGTGATTGCCAAGGGTGATGACATCCGCACCCGCGGCAAAAATATCCTCCGCCTGATCGCGGGTAAGCCCCACACCGGCAGCATTCTCTCCGTTCACCACGGTAAAGGCGATATCCTTCATTTTCTTAAGGCCCCGCAGGTGCCGGCGCAAATGACTCACGCCTGCCTCACCCACTACATCACCCACCGCCAAAACACGATAGATCATCTTCACACCGCCTTTTCCCAGTATACATTTATAATTATATAGTAAAAAAGAAGGAAGCGCAATGCACTTCCTTCTTTTCTCGATCATATCACTTGGCGTATTCCACCACTTTGGTCTCACGCAGAACATGGACCTTGATCTGGCCGGGATACTCCAGCTCGCTTTCGATCTTCTTTGCAAGATCACGGGCGAGGATCACCATCTGGTCTTCGCTGACCTGTTCGGGCTTAACCATCACGCGGACTTCGCGGCCTGCCTGAATGGCGAAAGCCTTGTCAACGCCGGGATAGGTACCGGTGATCTCTTCCAGCTTTTCAAGGCGCTTGATGTAGTTCTCCAGATTTTCACGGCGGGCGCCGGGGCGGGCCGCAGAGATGGCATCTGCTGCCTGAACGAGGCAGGCAACCAGCGTCTTGGCTTCGATATCACCGTGGTGAGCGGCAATAGCGTGGATGACAGCTTCACTTTCCTTGTACTTTCTTGCGACGTCAACACCGATCTCGATATGGGAGCCTTCGATCTCGTGGTCGAGAGCTTTACCGATATCATGCAGAAGACCGGCTCTGCGTGCAACTGTGGGGTCAAGACTCAATTCGGAAGCCATGATACCGGCGAGGTAAGAGACTTCGAGAGAGTGGTTCAGCACGTTCTGCCCGTAGC
>JAFQLA010000024.1 GCA_017396725.1 Oscillospiraceae bacterium | reverse complement strand
GCGCAAATCCGCCGCCCTTTACCGCAGCTGCCGCGGCAAAAAACACCGTAGCCCCCACAAGGATGGGAACCGTCAGTGAAAAAGAGGCCACCATACCCGCAAGGCCCTTCAGCGCTACGGTGATCACCGCCAGCGCGAAAATGCCGCAGCCTACCCACACAGGAATGGCAAAAAGCTGATGGAGCAAGGCTCCCGCACCGGCCGCCATGATAACAGCCACACCGAAAAGGAACACCACCTGCAAAACAGCGGAAATGCCCCGCAACCATGTTATCTCCCACGGCACCACAATGCGGTCCATCTCCACGATACCCGTCTTTTGAGCAAGAGAGATCAAAAGGCAGGAAAAAGCCAGCATACCGCTAAGCGCAAGGATCAGCCCCACATGGCCCCAAAAACCGAAGGCGCCGAAAAACTGCCATAATTCCTGGCCTGAAACATATCCCGCGCCCAGGAAACAGCCTGCATAGGTAAGCGCCAGACGCGACAGGGAAAGCTTTTTCATCTTCCGGCTCCTTTCTTTTCTTCTGCTCTATTCTACCATATCCGTCAAGCATGGTAAAAACAGACTTTTTTACGGAAAAAACGGAAATTTTATGGATTTCTCCATTGCTTTTTGTGCAACTCTTTCCTATAATAAGGTTTGTATGTTCTTAAAAAGAGGTGTTAGTCTATGAGCAAAGTTTACATCCCCGAAGGTTACAAAACTCCCCTCTCCTCCTATGAGATGCAGAGAGCCATCGAGTTTATCAAGTCCAATTTTCAGGTGAATCTTTCCAACGCACTGAATTTGCGCCGCGTTTCCGCTCCGCTGTTTGTTGCTGAAAATTCCGGTCTGAACGATAACCTCAACGGTTTTGAACGCCCCGTAAGCTTTGACATTCCTGATGTGGGCACCAACGGTCAGGTCGTACACTCCCTCGCCAAGTGGAAGCGCCTTGCGCTCAAGCGCTATGAGTTCCATGTGGGCAAGGGTCTCTATACCGATATGAACGCTATCCGCCGTGATGAAGAAGTGGATAACATCCACTCCATCTATGTGGACCAGTGGGACTGGGAAAAGGTCATCTCCCGCGAAAACCGCACCGTGGATTACCTGAAGGAAACCGTGCGCAACATCGTAGGCGCTGTGTGCGAGACCTCTGAGGCGCTGAATGTTGCCTTCCCCAGCCTGCATGTAAAACTGGACCGTGATGTCTTTTTCATCACCACCCAGGAACTGGAAGATATGTATCCCGATCTCACCGCCAAGGAACGCGAAAACGCCATCTGCCGCGAACATCACTCCGTGTTCCTCATGCAGATCGGCAAGACCCTGGCCTCCGGCAAGAAGCACGACGGCCGCGCTCCCGACTATGACGATTGGGAACTCAACGGCGACATCCTTGTATGGAACGAAGTGCTGGGCCACGCCTTTGAGATCTCCTCCATGGGCATCCGCGTGGACGAGGAGTCCATGGTTCGCCAGCTGCGTGAGCGCGGCTGCGACGATCGTCGGGAGCTTCCCTTCCACAAAATGCTCCTCAATGGCGAGCTGCCCCTTGCCATTGGCGGCGGTATCGGTCAGTCCCGCCTCTGCATGCTGATGATCGGCACCTGCCACATCGGCGAAGTGCAGGCAAGCCTTTGGGATGAAGCCACCCTCACCAAGTGCGAGGAAGCCGGCGTCCGCATCCTGTAAACAAGCCAAAAAGCTCCGTACCTTTCGGTACGGAGCTTTTCTTTTTATTTCGCTTCTTCTCTGGGGCCGGGGCGGAAAGCTTTCTCCAGCACCTCAAGGGAAAGCTGGCCTGCGGAAAGCTCTGTGAGCCGCGCGGAGAACTCCCCCACCTTTTCAGCGGGAAAAAGCACCGTCATCACGATATCCGCCTGATAATCCGTCTCTTCCACCACACCGCCACAGGCCGCGATCTCCAGCTTCATGCGCTCAAAAAGCGAGTAGGAGCAAGGGATCAGCACTCTTGCCCAAAGGCTCATGCGGCTGACACCGGAGGCGTTGAGGGCATCCTTTGCCCCCTTGGCGTAGGCGCGGGTCAATCCCCCCGCTCCCAGCAAAATGCCGCCGAAATACCGTGTCACCACGCAGCAGGCATTGAAAACACCCTCCCGCTGAAACACATTCAGCATAGGCTGCCCTGCCGTTCCCTGGGGCTCACCGTCATCGCTGTAGCGAAGGATATTGCCGTCTTTAAGGAGATAGCACCAGCAGTGGTGCCGGGCATCATGAAACTCCGCCTTGGTGCGGCGGATATGCTCCTGCGCCTCCTCTTCCGTTTCTACCCGCCAACAGCGGCCGATAAAACGGGAGCGTTTTTCGGTAAATTCGCTTTCCGCGTCCTCAAAAGGCACCAAATACTCTTCCATACTTAATCTTCCCAATCTTCCTTCGGCGGTTTCCAGCCTTCGATATAGTCTTTGAGCATGCCCAGCACACGGGGCACGCAAACCGCCACGATATCAATGGTGGCGCCGTATTCCACGCTTTCCACCTTGGCCTCGCGATAGAGCATATCCAGATGTCCGCTCTTATCGTAAGGCAGATGGATGGTGACTCTGCGGTTGCCTTTATCCAGCTTGGCATCGATCTTTTCAAGCAGCCGATCCACACCCTCGCCGCTTTTGGCAGAGATGGAAACGATATCCTCGCCGTGGGGCAGAATATCGCCCGTTACAAGGTCAGACTTGTTGAAAACATTGATGCGGGGCAGATGATCGGCCCCAAGGTCGTGGATCAGCTGCTCTACGATCTCCATCTGCTGCATCCACTCGGGATTGGATACATCCACCACATGCAGCAAAAGGTCTGCGTATTCCAGTTCCTCCAGCGTCGCCTTAAAGGCTTCCACCAGCTGGTGGGGCAGCTTGCGGATAAAGCCTACGGTATCGGAGATGACCACATCCAGCGTATCGCTGACACTCAAAAGACGGCTGGTGGTATCCAGCGTGTCGAAGAGGCGGTTGTTGGCAGGGATATCCGCACCGGTCAGATAGTTAAGCAGCGTGGATTTGCCCGCGTTGGTATAGCCCACGATGGCCACCACGGGGATCTCATTTTTCATGCGGCGTTCCCGCTGGGTACCGCGTACACGGCGCACCTCTTCCAGCTCTTCTTTGAGCTTGGTGATCTTGCGGTGGATATGGCGGCGGTCTGTTTCCAGCTGGGTCTCACCGGGGCCGCGGCTGCCGATGGGGCCTTTGCCGCTGGTACCGGCCTGACGCTCCAGATGGGTCCACATACCGATAAGGCGGGGCAGCAGATATTCATACTGCGCCAGCTCCACCTGCAGCCGGCCTTCCTTGGTCTTGGCCCGCTGGGCCAAGATATCCAAGATCAAGCCGCTGCGATCCAATACCTGCACACCAACAAGCTCGGAAAGCACCCGCATTTGGGAAGGTGAGAGCGTATTATCGAAGATGACCATGGTGGCTTTCGTATTTTCTACGAAAAGCTGCACCTCTGCCACCTTGCCCTCACCGATAAAGGTGCGGGGATCGGGCTTATCCTTATTCTGCAGAACAACACCCATCACTTCCCCGCCGGCGGTCTCCACCAGCGCGGCAAGCTCTTCCATGCTGCTCTCATCCGCGTTTTCCGCGCGGTCAAGGCAGGAAGCGTTGAGCCCCACCAATACGGCGCGGTCCCGCTTCTGCTCTGCTTTTTCCAAAATATCCATCAAAACCTCTCAAATCAGAAAAGTGTGATCTGGCTGGTCTCTGCCATACCGGCAAAAGCGCCTAGCGCCTTGAGCTGCTCAATATGGGTCTTGGAAAGCTTGGAGCAGCACATGGAAAACTCCTCGATGGAGATAAAGTGCTTGCCCTTGCGCTTTTCCACCGTGTCAAAGGCGGCGGCTTCACCAAGGCCATGTACAGAGGTAAAGGGCGGCAGCAGGCCGTTTTCCACGATCTTGAAGTCCACCGCTTCAGAATCATAAATATTGATAGGCTCGAAATGGAAGCCGCGGCGATAGAACTCATAGCAGACTTCCAGCGTGACCAGCATGCTCTGCTCCACCGCGGTGGCATCTTTGTTGTTTTCGATCTCGTGAATCTTCTTTTTCACCGCGTCGATACCGGCGCAGCAGAATTCCGCGTCAAAAGCCTTGGCGCGAATGCTGAAATAGGTGGCATAGAATGCCAGCGGATGATGCACCTTGAACCACGCGATGCGGAAGGCCATCATAACATACGCCACGGCATGGGCCTTGGGGAAAAGATAGCCGATCTTGGCAAGAGACTCAATGTATCACTCGGGCACATCGTGCTCCCGCATAGCCTCTACCCAACCCTCGTCAAAGCCGCCCTTTTTCACCTTGCCCTTACGCACCTTCTCCATGATCTTGAAGGACATCTTGGGATCCAGACCTCTGGCAATAAGATAGAGCATGATGTCGTCTCGGCAGCCTACGGTCTGCAGTACAGTGGCAGTGCCGCTGACGATCAGGTCACGGGCATTGCCGATCCATACATCGGTACCGTGGGAGAAGCCGGAAAGGCGCACCAAAGTGTTAAAATCCTGGGGCTGGGTATCCACCAGCATGGCGCGGGTAAAGCGGGTATTGAACTCGGGGATAGCTACAGCGCCTGTGGGGCCAAGCAGTTCATCGTTTTCAAAGCCCAGCACCTTGGAGGAGGTGAAGATACTCATGGTATCGGGGTCATCCAGCGGGATCTCACGGGCATTGACCCCCGTCAGATCTTCCATCATGCGGATCATGGAGGGGTCATCGTGTCCCAGCATATCCAGCTTCAGGAGGTTATCCTCCATGCAATGGTATTCAAAATGGGTAGTGACGGTGTCCGCCTCGGCGTCATCCGCCGGGTGCTGCACCGCGGTAAAATCTTCAATATCCAGATCGTCCGGCACGACTACAAGGCCGCCGGGGTGCTGCCCCGTAGTGCGGCGCACGCCTACACAGCCAAGGGTCAGGCGGTTCACTTCCGCGCTGCCTGCCGTCATTTCGTTTTCATCCACATACTTGCGGACGAAACCGTAAGCCGTTTTTTCCGCCAGCGTACCGATGGTACCTGCGCGGAACACCTGCGTCTCACCGAACATCTCAATGGCATGGCGATGGGCGCGGCCCTGATACATACCCGAGAAATTCAAATCGATATCAGGTACCTTGCCGCCGCCGTAGCCAAGGAAAGTCTCAAAGGGGATGTCAAATCCGTCTTTAACATACTGCGTGCCGCATTCGGGGCAGATCTTATCCGGCATATCCGCGCCGCAGCCATAGGACTGATCCAGAATGAACTCAGCGTGCTTGCAGTTGGGGCAGCGGTAATGGGGCGGCAGAGAGTTTACCTCCGTAATGCCGGACATGAAGGCCACGAGAGAGGAACCCACGCTGCCGCGGGAACCCACCAGATAGCCGCACTCAAGGCTGCGCTGCACCAGCTTCTGCGCCGTCATGTAAACTACATCGTACTTGCCCAGAATGCCGCCCAGCTCGATATTCAACCGGTCTACGATCAGCTGATCGGGATTGTCGCCATAAAGCTCACGCACCTTGCCCCAAACGAGGTCACTAAGCTCCTGCTCGGAGTTTTCAAGGCGGGGCGGGAACAGCTTGCCGGAGGGCAAAAGCTCGATGACTTCCACCTGGTCGGCAATATCACGGGTGTTCTTTACCACCACTTCATAGGCCTTCTCTTCCCCAAGATAGCTGAATTCTTTCAGCATCTCGTCGGTGGTCTTGAAGTAGATGGGCAGCGGCGCGTTGGCATCGGCAAATTTTTTGGAGGCCAGCAGAATGTGGCGGTAGACCTCATCCTCCGGCTCACGGAAATGCACATCGCCCGTAGCGCAGACAGGCTTACCCAGTTCCTCACCGAGGCGGACGATGGTGCGGTTGAATTCCCGCAGCTCTTCTTCCGAGCTTACCGCGCCATCCCGCAGCATGAACATATTGTTGCAGATGGGCTGGATCTCCAGATAATCGTAGAAAGAAGCAATGCGCTTGAGTTCGTCCCAGCCCTTGTGATCCTTCACAGCGTGGAACAGTTCGCCCGCTTCGCAGGCGGAGCCGATGATAAGACCTTCCCGGTGCTTGATGAGCTCCGTTTTAGGGATGGTGGGCACGCGCTTGAAGTACTTCAGGTTGGACATGCTGACCAACTGATAGAGATTCTTCAAACCCATCTTATTCTTGGCAAGGACAATGATGTGCTTGGAGAACCGGTTGGTCTTGCTGCCTGCGGGACGAAGCTTGAGCATCTCTTCATT
>JAFQLA010000023.1 GCA_017396725.1 Oscillospiraceae bacterium | reverse complement strand
TGACGCCGTCAGGGGCGAGATAGTCCGGGAGGAAGGCGACCACCTCGCGGTTATAAAGCTGCTTGGTGAGCAGAATGATCACATCGTACTGCCCCTGCATCTCCTCCGGCGTCCGCGCGGAAACGGGCACATGCATGTCCACCGTGCCCTTGATGGTGGCGCCCTTTGTCTTCAGCGTCTCCACATGGGCCTTGTTGCGGTTGATGAGATCGATCTTGCCGCCGTGTTTCGTAATGTAGGCGCCCAGCACCGTACCAAGGGAGCCGGCTCCGTAGATCGCGTAGCGTTTCATATGTCTCCTCCTTAATAATCAGAAAAAGAGCTTTCGTTCCATCATCTCGCGGGCGGTACGGTTAATGGCGAGGTAGATCAGTGCCCCGCCCAAAAGCACCAGCACCACCAGCGGGTAAATAGACCAGCCGATAAAGGGTATATCAAAGGTAGCCGCCAGTAAAACTTCAATGAAAGGCATAAATGCGCCCAGCGCCATCATTGTTCCGCCCCAGATATAGAGCCTGCCTTTCCGCTTGCGGTGCAGCACCGCCGTCACCGTGATGACGATGAGGCACATCACCGCCGTCACCGGCAGGGCAAAGCTGAAAAACCAGCAGCCGCCGGTTGCCAGATTGATGTAGAAAAGATAAGCTGCAATTGCCGTGAAATTAATGGCCGCCGCGGCAATGGGCTTGGGTTTTTTAAACCACAGCGGCAGAAAGAAAATGAGATAAGTGAGGATCAGCGCCCCGCCTACAAAGCCGAACCAGCTTAAAGTTCCGTCTCCCTGCCAATCGGCAAAAATGCTTATGGTCATGGGGATCAAAAGCAAAATGACGGTGAGCCAGCGGAGCTTTTTGGTCTCTTCCCTGATCTCGGGGATCCTGCCCGCGGGATAGAGCGGCTCTGCCGGCGCCTGACGCACCGTGGGGTGATAGGCAATAGTGCCGCAAAGCGGGCAGACCTTTTCCGTATGCTCCAGTTTTACGCCGCAGTTTACACAGTACATGCTCCATCTCCCCTTTCCCGATTACTCTCCACCGTGACCGTAAGGCCCATATCCCGCAGCACCGCGAAAAAGCAGCGCTCCAGCTCCGCATGGTGGATGTTGCGGATAAAATTCACATACAGCGTCTCGCCGTAAGAAATGACGCCGCAATTGTAGGGCGCCGCCGCCTGCACGCCGAGGATAAAATCGAACCGCTCCACAAAGGGCTCCATCTCCCGCGGCACTTCCGCCCGCCCCAGATTGGACAGGGACAAACAGGATTTCTTCTCGCCCACCGCGTCGAAGATGGCTTTCATCACCGCGTTTTTCAGCGGCAGCGGGATGAGCCGCACCAAGGGGTTCTTCTCATCCGCCACATTCTTGGCGATCATGCTGCCCATGTATTTTGCCGTCACCTCCGCGCCCATCTTGTGCTCGATAACGCGGCAGATCTCCTCAAAGGTGTATTCCCCCAGTCGGGGATCCAGCTCAGGGATAGTGTACATGGCAAAGTTTCGCAGGGTGCGGCTTGGGAAAATAGTGCGCAGATTCACAGGGATCAGCAGCTTGACGCGCTTTCGTCTGCGGCGGGAGGGAACTTTTTCCGCCTGCAGATCCAAAAGAGCCCGCATCATCACCGCGCTTAAAAATACCGTGAGGGTCACGCCGTAGCGGTGCGCCAGCGAGAGCGCGTCCTTTACAGGGAGCTTCATGCAGGTGAGGTGCAAAAATCCGTCGCTTCGCTCTTCACCCTCCATGCGCCAGGCGTTGGTGGCTTTGCGGCTTGCGGGCACATCCCCCGCGTATTTCAAAAAAGCGTCCTCCAGTTCCTCTTCCTTTGGCGCTTGCCTTCTGTCCAGCACACCCTTTTCGAAGGGGATGGACACGCTGTATTTTTGCTCTAAATATTCTGCCGTCAGGCTCTTGAGGAAGATCAGCGCCCCCGTTCCGTCGGTGAGGGAATGGAAAAATTCCACGGCAATGCGGTTTCGATACACGATCACCCGCAGCGCGCAGCGCCGCATCTCCTGCCTTGTCATGTGGCAGAGAGGATAGCTCTGTTCTGCCATAATTTCAGGGGCGGTTTTAAGCTGCTGAAGATAGTACCAGAAGGCGCCCTTTCTCAGCCGCGCGGCAATGGTGGGAAAGCGCCTGACCGTGGCGCCAAGGGCCCCGCGCAGCACCTCGATATCCACTTCCTCCGTCAATGTCACAGACTCACGGAAAAGGTTGCTCCAGTTTCTGCGCCGTGCCGCGGGATAGATCTTTGCCGCGTTATCCAGTTTTACCCAATGCAGCGGCTTGCTTGTTTCCTGCACAGTCTGCTCCCCTTTCCCTTGAACTTGTTGAAGACTCAACATGTCTATTATACCACGCCATCTCCTCCGTGACAATAAAGAAAAAACTGCCTGTGGGAGATCCCATAGGCAGTTTTCGCTTATTTGTTCTTCTGCTGCCAATCCTGCAGCGGCTTAAGCTCCTCCCAAAGGCGCACATAGCTTGCGTGGCGCACGGGATGGATCTTGCCTTCCTTCTTGGCCTCCAACACACGGCAGCCCTTTTCCTTTACATGATTGCAGCCCACAAAGCGGCAGTCGCCAAGATAGGGCGCAAATTCCGGGAAGGTCT
>JAFQLA010000022.1 GCA_017396725.1 Oscillospiraceae bacterium | reverse complement strand
TTCAAAAAATGAAAGAAAAAAGAAAAATGCAGGAAAACTTTCTCTTTTGCGTTGGGATGCCTGCCGTTGCGGGGGATATGGCGAGGGATGAGATGGAAAAAAAGTTTTGCGTTTTTCAAAAAAGCTTATTGCATTTTGGGAAAAAGTTTAGTATTCTGTTGCAAGAAGAAATGGAGGGGAAAGAAATGGCACTGCGTTTGAGCGAAAGAGAAGTCAGCTGCAGTGGTATTTCTGTTTCCGTTTTTGTTGGCCGGTAAGTTATTACCGGTCTTTCTTTTTGCCTTTTTGAAAAGCCACAAAATGGGAAACCATTATATTATACGAAAGAAGGATCATACGATGAAACATGAATTAGGTCAGGAAGCCATCTACGATGCACGGCAGCTGGGTGTGCCCCGCATGCTGGTGCTGGGCCTGCAGCACCTGTGCGCCATGTTCGGCGCAACGGTTGTGGTGCCTATTATCATCAGCGGAGCCTACGGCCTGCCGATGACGGTGCAGACAACACTTTTGATGGCCGGTATCGGCACGCTGCTCTTCCATGTGATTACCAAGTTTAAGGTTCCGGCCTTCCTTGGTTCTTCCTTTGCCTATCTGCCCGGTTTTGCGGTGGTTGCAACGTTGCCGGCTTATGAAGGACTGGATCCGGAGCTCAAGCTCTCCTATGCGCTGGGCGGCGTTGTGGTGGCCGGCGCGCTGTATCTTGTGCTGGCGGTTCTCTTTAAGCTGGTGGGTGCAAAGAAGGTTATGCGCTTCTTCCCGCCCATCGTCACCGGCCCCATGATCATTCTCATTGGTCTGAAACTGTCCGGCAGCGCTGTAGATAACGCCAGCCAGAACTGGGGCCTTGCCCTAACGGCCATCGCCATTGTCATCGCCGCCAACATCTGGGGCAAGGGCATGATCAAGATCATTCCCATTCTCCTCGGTGTTGTGGGCGCCTGCGTTGTGGCGGCCGTGACCGGCGCCATGGACTTCTCCGCCGTGCAGTCTGCTAATTTCGTCGGCTTGCAGAAATTCACCTTCGCCCGCTTTGACCTGTCTGCCATCCTCGTTATGGCGCCCCTTGCCATTGCGGCCATGCTTGAGCATATCGGCGACATCAGCGCCATCTCTTCCACCACGGAGCGCAACTTCATCGGAGATCCCGGCCTGCACCGCACCCTTATGGGCGATGGTCTTGCAACGGCCTTTGCCGGCTTCTTCGGCGGCCCTCCCAACACCACGTACGGTGAAAATACCGGCGTCCTTGTTCTGTCCAAGGTTTATGATCCCCGCGTCGTGCGCCTTGCGGCCTGCTTTGCGATCGTCCTGTCCTTCTCCCCGAAGTTTGATGCTCTGGTCACCGCGGTTCCCGCGGCAGTCATCGGCGGCGTGAGCTTCATTCTCTACGGTATGATTTCCGCCGTCGGCGTTCGCAATATCGTGGAAAACAAAGTAGATCTCACCAAGTCCCGCAATCTCATCATTGCGGCGGTCATCTTCGTCAGCGGCCTCGGTATTTCCGGCATCACCTTCACCGCGGGCGGCACGGAAGTGACACTGACCGGCATGGCCATCGCTGCGCTCTGCGGCGTTGCGCTCAACGCCATTCTCCCCGGCAACGACTATGAGTTCGGCAGCATCAGCGCCGATGCGGACGCCTCCGCGAACCTCGGCAGCTATTAAACCCTGCCGGATGCGGCGCTTTGCCGCACAAGGAAATAACAGGAAAGGCCTGCACGAAAGTGCAGGCCTTTTTTTGCCGATGCGCTTCAGTTTCTCTGCTGCAGAAGGGTGAAGAGGAGCGTTTGAGGAGTATGGGAAAGGAAGAAAGAGAGAACAACACTGCCCTCAGCGTAAGGAGAGAGAGAAACGCCGCATTTTTGCAGGATAAAAATTGCGAGGAAGAGGAAAAGCCCGCCTTCGATCAAGCCAAAGAGCGCGCCGCCGAGGGTGTTGACAAAGTGCAGCAGCGGCAGTTTGAAAACGAGGTTGAAGGTGCCGACGAGGAGTTTGAGAGCAACAAGGAGAAGAATAAAGAAGATCACGGTCAAAATCCCCTGCAGCACGGATAGAAACAGCGTTTCGGCCGCCGCCGAAACAATGGCGGCACCATCCGTTTCGGCAAGAAAATCGCCGAGGACGGAGAGATCCAGTCCGAACTGCGCCAGCTTATCCGCCACCGCACCGGCGGTTGCCAGCAGCTCCGACCCGGCGAGGTCGATCTCCTCCGGCAGGGGGATCATTTCAATAAAATGCTCCTCCACCATGGGATAGAGTACCGCACCGAGGGGTTCGGCGGCATAGCTTGCAAGAATGACCGCACCGACGATGGCAGCGATGAGCACCAGAAGGCCGGTGAGCGACTTGAAAAGACCGCGCTTTGCGCCGAGAAAGACGAAAAACGCAAGCGCTGCCGCAAGCAGCAAATCAACATAGGGGATGGTATCCATGAGAAAAAGCTCCGTTCGTATTAGCAATATACAAAAAGCATACCACAAAAGACGGAATTCTTCAATACTTCCGCGCGGTGGCCTTACAGCGGCTGGGCGGTAAGAGCGTCCTTGGCGCCGGAGAGCATGAGCTTGATGCGGTTGAGCTGGTTGACTTCGCTGGCACCGGGGTCATAGTCCACAGCCACGATGTTGGCCTCGGGATAGGCTTTGCGCACGGCTTTGATCACACCTTTGCCCACAACATGGTTGGGAAGACAGGCGAAGGGTTGGATGCACACGATGTTCGGCGCCTTTTCATGCAGCAGCTCGATCATCTCGCCCGTGAGGAACCAGCCCTCGCCGGACTGGTTGCCGATGGAGAGGAAGGGCTTTGCAAAGTTTGCAATTTGCTTGATGGGAAGGGGCGCATCGAAATGTTTGGAGCGGCGCAGGGCCTCGGTCCCCGGCTTCTGGAAATGTTCGATGAGCGTCACGCCGCCAAAAGCCACAAGAGAATCGCGCAGGGGAGTGCCGAGGTATTTGTGCAGATAGTCGCGACTATAGAAAGCGTTGGAGAAAAAGCTCAGAAGATCGGGCACCACGGCCTCCGCGCCCTCGCGCTCAAGAAGCTCCACCAAATGGTTGTTGGCAAGAGGCAGGAACTTGACGAGGATCTCGCCCACGATGCCCACGCGGGGCTTTTTCACGCTCTCGTC
>JAFQLA010000021.1 GCA_017396725.1 Oscillospiraceae bacterium | reverse complement strand
GGTGACTGTTATTTTCTGGTTGCGGGAGGAGGACTTGAACCTCCGACCTCCGGGTTATGAGCCCGACGAGCTACCAACTGCTCTACCCCGCGATATTAAATTAGTCCGTCATACCGAAGTGGTGCCGGTGACCGGACTCGAACCGGTACGACATTGCTGCCAGGAGATTTTAAGTCTCCCGTGTCTACCATTCCACCACACCGGCGGATATCGGCATAGATTAGAATACCACACCGACGGGTAGGTGTCAAGGGAAAATGTTTAAAAAAGTATCGACAAAGTCCGCAGGCATCCTTTTTGATTTTCTGCATATACTGATAAAGTTATCCCGCAGAATAGAAAGGAGCTTCAGATATGGCATTGGATCGGCTCGCCACCGGCGATATTGACGACATGATCTATACGGAGGAATGGCACATTTCAGAACGCTGAAAAGCTCTCGCTATGCGAGAGCTTTTGCGTTATAAAGCTTCTTCAATGGTGGCGCCGCCTACAACAATGTCTCCTTGATAAAAGACCACAGCCTGCCCGGCGGTAACGGCACGCTGAGGCGTGCGGAAATCCACACGGATAAGTCCGTTTTCGGCAGGGGAGACCACAGCTTCCGCTTCCTTTTGAGAGTAGCGGGTCTTGGCGGTGACCTCTACAGGGCGGTCAAGGGAGGGGATGGAGATGAAATTGGGGCGGGATGCCAGAAGGGCGGAGGAATAAAGATCCTTTTCATCCCCCAAAAGGATGGTGCCATCCGCGGGGTTTTTGCTCACCACATACAGCGGCCGTCCGCCGCTGACGCCAAGGCCCTTGCGCTGGCCTGCGGTATAGCAGGGAAGGCCCTTGTGACGGCCCAGCACGCGGCCGCTTGCGTCCACAAAATCACCGCCCGTCAGGTCCACGCCGCCGAAGCGCTGCAGGAAAGAGACATAATCCCCGTCGGGGATGAAGCAGATATCCTGACTGTCTGCCTTGTGGGCATTATCCAGTCCCGCTTCTTCCGCCGCGGCGCGGATAGAGGCTTTATCATGCGTGCCTACGGGCAGCAGCAGATGAGCAAGCTGAAACTGGGTCAGCTGGTAGAGGACATAGCTTTGATCCTTGCTGTGATCCTCTCCCCGCAAAAGGAGATGACGGCCGCTTTTTTCATCATAGCCGAGACGGGCATAATGGCCCGTTGCCACATAATCAAAGCCGTGCTCCACGGCCCAATCCAGAAGGGCGCCGAATTTCAAAACGCGGTTGCAGTCGATGCAGGGGTTGGGAGTGCGGCACTTTTCATATTCGGAAACAAACTTTTCCATGACCTCGCGGCGAAAAAGCTCCTGACGGTCCAAAGTGAAATGTTCGATGCCGATCCTGCGGGCTACCTTTTCCGCGTCCGCCGCGGCGTCTTCGGCGCCGAGACAGTGCATGCGAAGGGTGGCGCCTGCGATATCATAGCCTTCCTTGCGCAGCAAAAGCGCCGCGCCGGAGGAGTCCACACCGCCGCTCATGGCGACCAATACTTTCTTTTTCATAGTTATTCCAAGTGACGGGGGTCATAGACCCGATAGGGAAGCGCGTCGGCAAGGTGAGTGAGGGCATGGCTGTAGCCGTCGGCAGAGAAGAAGATGCTGCCCTTGGTCTCATACTGCCTGCGCACATCGGAAAGCGTAACATTGCGGGGTTTTACCTTCCGCAGCGACGCGGTGACGGTGGTACCCTTGCCGGGTGCGGATCGGATCACAAGAGTCCCGCCGTGGCGGGCGGTGATAGCGCGGCAGAGCGGCAGGCCCAGCCCCAGACCGTGGGGCGCGGGGGCTGCTTCGGCACGGGTGAAGCGGGTGAATACCGTTTCCATATCCTCGGCGCTGATGCCGCAGCCGGTATCGGAAACGGAGATGGTGATGGGTTCCGTGCCGCTGCCATCTTTAAGCTCCAGATGCACCTTGCCGCCTGCGGGGGTGAACTTCAGCGCATTGGAGAGGAGATTATAAAGAAGGAGACGGAACTGCTCCACATTGACGGCGGTGAGGATATAGGGTTTGTCGCAGGAGAAGGTGAATTCCAGCTGCTTTTCCGCCGCCAGCGTTTCAACAGGATCCACCAGTGCGCCCACCAGCGCTACCAGCTCCACATCTTCTGCGGAAGATGCGGTACCTTCTGTAAAGCATTCCGCGGAGGAGAGATTTTTAGCCAGCCGCAGCAGGCGGTAATAGCTTTGATTAAGAAGGGAGAGGTTGCAAATCGCCGCATCGTCCGCATGCTCAAGGCTCGCTTCCTGCAAAAGGCTCAGCGCCAGCTGGATGTTGCCCATGGCAGAGCGGATCTGGGAAGAGATCTGCGGCAGAAGGCGCGCCATCAGCTCCAGATCTTCAAAATATTTTTCATCCATCAGCACGCCTCCTTTCTGCCCTTTCTATCATCCCCGTGAGGGATAAACCTACTCATACTAATCTTACCATATCAAATATACTGACAAATTACAAGAAAAAACGCCGTATTGCCATCGCATTTGACAGTGGAGGGCGAATCATGTAAAATGAGGGCAGAATTTCAGGAAAGAGCGGGAGCTTTTATGAACGAAAGAAGAGAACAGATGCTCGCCCTCATCAACCGCGAGGGCACGGTCAGCTTTTCCAGCTTGAAACTGGCGTTTCCCCATGTGTCGGAAATGACACTGCGAAACGACCTTAAATATCTGGACGCACAGCATCAGATCGTCCGCGTCCACGGCGGCGCCCGTTCGGTGCGCATGGTGGTGGGTACCGATGATCTGTTCTCCCGCCGTGCCGCCCGCAACCCCGAGGAAAAGCGGCTCATTGCCCAGAAGGCCCTGAGTCTGCTGCAGCCCCAGACCGCGGTTTTTCTCGACAGCGGCTCTACCGCCATTATTATGGCCACCCAGTTTCCCGATGAATCCTTCCTGCTTTTCACCACGGGCATCAACTGCGCCATGGAGCTGAGCCGTCTGGAGCGGCCAACCACCTATCTTTTGGGCGGCAAGCTTAACCGCACCAACCTCTCCGTTCACGGTCAGACCACTGTGGAGGAGATCGAAAACCTGAACTTCAATACCGTCTTTATCGGCACCACCGGCTTTAGCCGTGAAAACGGCTTCAACAGTGCCGTGGAGGCGGAGGCCCATCTCAAGCGCGCCGTCATCAAGCGGGCGGAAAAAGTGGTGGTGCTGATGGACTCCCAGAAGGTGGGTATCGTCAGTCCCTTTACCTTTGCCCGCCTCAAAGATGTGGATGTGGTGGTGTCTGACGGCGGTCTGGATGAGGAGACCGTTGCCATGTTTGAAGCAAATGGCATTCAGGTGCTGTAAAAATACCGATTTTTCATCAAAACACGCTTTTGTTGCTTCAACAAAAGCGTGTTTTTGTTAAAATCCCGTTAAACCAGTATTGACAGAGGTGTGCGGCAAACGATATAATAAAGATGAAATTGTTGAAACAACAAAAAAACGAAGAAAAACTGTTGTTTCAAAAGGGATTTGCATTTTTAGTATATAAATTTAGTTTCAGATAAAAATCTCGCAGTATGGAGGAGAAAAATTATGAAGATCAAAATTGCTATTAACGGTTTTGGCCGTATCGGCCGCATGGTATTTCGCGCCGTAAAGGATTTTCCTGAGATCGAAGTGGTGGGCATCAACGACCTTTGCCCCGCGGATTATCTTGCGTACATGCTCAAGTTTGATACCATGCATGGCCGCTACCCCGGCGAAGTATCCAGCAACGAAAAGGGCCTTGTGGTAGACGGCAAGACCATTCCCGTTTTTGCTGAACGCGACCCCTCTTTCCTGCCTTGGGGCAAGCTGGGTGCTGAATATGTGGTGGAATCCACGGGCCTTTTCCTCACCAAGGAAAGAGCGCAGGCGCATCTGGACGCAGGCGCAAAGAAGGTAGTTATGTCCGCTCCTTCCAAGGACGATACCCCCATGTTCGTAGTGGGCGTTAACGAAAAGACTTACGATACCTCCATGAACTTTGTTTCCAACGCATCCTGCACCACCAACTGCCTGGCTCCCATTGCCAAGGTCCTCAACGATGCTTTCGGCATTGCCGAAGGTCTTATGACCACCGTTCACGCCACCACCGCTACCCAGAAGACCGTAGACGGCGTTTCCTTG
>JAFQLA010000020.1 GCA_017396725.1 Oscillospiraceae bacterium | reverse complement strand
GTGCTGCTCCACGGGCCTCCCGGTCTCGGTAAGACCACTCTTGCCGGCATCATCGCCCAGGAGATGGGGGTCAACATCCGCATTACCTCCGGCCCCGCCATTGAAAAACCCGGCGACCTCGCGGCGCTTCTTACCAACCTCAATGAAGGCGATATCCTCTTTGTAGATGAGATCCACCGTCTCAACCGCTCTGTGGAGGAGATCCTGTATCCCGCCATGGAGGACTATGTCATCGATATTATCGTGGGAAAGGGCCCCAGCGCAAACTCCATCCGTCTGGATCTGCCCAGGTTCACGCTCATCGGCGCCACCACCCGCGCAGGTCAGCTCTCCGCGCCGTTGCGCGACCGCTTTGGCGTAACGCTGCGGCTGGAACTCTACACTCCCGAAGAGCTGGCTCTTATCGTGACCCGCAGCGCCGGGATTCTGGGCGTTCCCATTGAGGACGCGGGCGCTATCGAGATCGCAAAGCGCAGCCGCGGCACGCCCCGTATTGCCAACCGCATGCTCCGCCGTGTCCGTGACTTTGCTGAAGTCAAGGCCAACGGCATCATCACCCGCGCCGTTGCCGATGAGGCGCTTTCCGCGCTGGAGATCGACTATCTGGGGCTCGACCCCGTTGACCGCCGCATGCTCACCGCCATCATCGAGAACTACGGCGGCGGCCCTGTGGGCCTTGAAACGCTGGCAGCCACCATTGGGGAAGAATCCGTGACGTTGGAGGATGTGTATGAGCCCTATCTCATGCAGCTGGGCTTTTTAAACCGCACGCCCCGTGGCCGCTGCGTCACGCAGAAGGCCTACGAGCATCTGCACAAAGACTATTTTAACGAACATCATCAGCTTCAGATTTGATTGGAGGATAATATTATGGGTAAACTTTTTGGTACTGACGGTATCCGCGGCATCGTAGGCGATACACTGGATGCTTCTTTGGCTTACCGCGTAGGTCAGGCAGTTGTGGCGGTTCTGGAAGAGAAGAACGGCCGCCGCCCCGTGATCACCATCGGCAAGGATACGCGCATCTCTTCCGATATGCTGGAGTGCGCCCTCATCGCAGGTATCTGCTCCATGGGCGGCGATGTAATGCCCCTTGGTACTGTGCCCACCCCCGCCGTTGCTTACCTCACGGTGAAGGAAAAGGCGGACGCGGGCATCGTGATCTCCGCATCTCACAATCCCTTTGACAATAACGGCATCAAGATCTTCAACGAGTGCGGCTATAAGCTGCCCGACGAGGTGGAACTTGCTGTGGAGGAAAAGATCCTCAGCGGCGAAAAGCTGGTGGAAAAGACCGGCGAGGCTATCGGCCGCCGTCTCCGCGGCGCCCACAAGCTGAAGGCGGAATATGTGGATTATGTGGCTGCTACTGTGGAAAGTGACTTTGCCGGCCTTCGGGTTGCCGTGGACTGTGCCAACGGCGCCGCCTCTGCCACCGCTCCCGATCTTTTTGCCAAGTTCAAGATCGAGGCGGATATCATCCACGCTGAGCCTGACGGTATCAACATCAATAACGGCTGCGGCTCCACGCATATGGATAAGCTGCGGGAAAAGGTGCTCTCCGGCGGTTACGATCTGGGTATCGCCTTTGACGGTGACGCTGACCGCTGCCTGTTCCTGGATGAAAAGGGCGAACTGATTGACGGCGATCAGGTGCTCTCTGTCTGCGCTACGGAAATGAAGGCAAAGGGCAAGCTCAACGGCAACACCGTTGTGGCAACCGTTATGAGTAACCTCGGTCTTCACGAATTCTGCCGCAACAACGATATTGGCCTTATCTGCACCAGCGTAGGCGACAGAAATGTGCTGGAAGAAATGCTCTCCGGCGGTTACCGTATCGGCGGTGAACAGTCCGGCCACACCATTTTCTCCGAATTTGCCACCACCGGTGACGGGGAAGTCACCGCCATGCAGTTTTTGCAGGTATTGAAGAATTCCGGCAAGAAGGCAAGTGAGCTGGCTTCCTGCTGCGCCCGCTATCCTCAGGTGCTGGTGAATGTGAAGGTTTCTCCCTATAACAACACCAAAGAACGCGTGATGGAATCTCCCGAGCTGCTTGCCGCTGTGAAGGAAGAAGAGGCTAAGCTTGCCGGCAGCGGCCGCGTGCTGGTTCGTGCCAGCGGCACCGAGGCGCTCATCCGCGTGATGGTGGAAGCCAAGACCGAAGAAATTGCATCGGAAGTGGCCGAGAGATTGGCAGAAATGGTAAAAAACATCTAAAACTTTAACAAAATATGAACAAAAAATACTATATTGACTTGACAATTTCAATATAGAATAGGTATAATGCTAATGTATAGAGATTTTAACGATGCCGATATCTTCCCTGATATCATAAGCGATGAAGAGCTTTGCCGTAAGGCTGCCGAGGGCAGCCGCAGGGCAGAGGAGATCCTTGTCACACGGTATCACCGTTTGGTTCGCGCCTGCGCCCGCCCGTACTTTTTGGCAGGGGGCGACAGTGAGGATCTGATCCAGGAAGGTATGGTTGGTCTTATCTATGCAGTCCGTGAATATGATGCAGAGAAAAACGCATCGTTCCGTACCTTTGCAGAAGTCTGTATTCGCAATAAGCTCATCAGCGTTCTTCGCGCGGCGAATTGCGACAAGCATACACCTCTGAATCAATCGATCCCTTTGGATATCCCTTTCTTTGAGCATGATTCCAATTCCCAGATCGCATCTGAGCTGGTGACATCCAGCCCGGAAGAGCAGGTGATCAACCGGGAATACGCGGAACATATTCTCTCCGGCGTGCGTCGGCAGTTGTCTGAGTTTGAAGCAAAGATTTTAGGGTATTATCTGGATGGTTATTCCTGTCAGGAGATCGCAGAATTTGTTGGCAGGAGCCTAAAATCGGTGGACAACGCCGTGCAGCGCGTGAGACGGAAGGTATCCGCGCAGTGAATTCCTTTTGGCGAGATCAGCACAAGCTGAGCGCAATATATTATTTTTTTCTTTCAAAGAGAGGGTAACAACATGTACGAAGACAAGACTTTAGTATGCAAAGAATGCGGCAACGAATTCGTTTTCACCGCCGGTGAACAGGAATTCTACGCTGAGCGCGGCTTCCAGAACGAGCCCCAGCGCTGCAAGGCTTGCCGTGACGCTCGCAAGAACGCTGCTCGCGGTCCCCGTGAATACTTCACTGCAGTTTGCGCAGCTTGCGGCGGCGAAGCTAAGGTTCCTTTCGAACCCAAGTCTGACCGTCCCGTTTACTGCAGCGATTGCTTCGCTAAGATGCGTGAAAACGGCTAATTTCGGCTGATTGTTTGCTTATATGGAGACGCTTGCTTGTTAGCAGGCGTCTCTTTTTTTCGCCTGCAGGAATTTGTGCGGCGGTTATTGAAAAAAAGAGAATTTTGCGGTATACTATAAGCAACTATTCTATTGGAGGATTTTTATCATGGTTGAGATCACCAAGGATACTATCATCGGCGATATTCTGGATCTGGCTCCTCAGACCGCGCCCATTTTCCTTTCCATCGGCATGCACTGCCTGGGCTGCCCCGCTTCCCGCGGTGAAACCGTAGCTGAAGCCTGCATGGTGCACGGTGTTGACTGCGAAAAGCTGCTGGCCCTTATCAACGAAGAGGCAAACAAGTAAAAAAGCAGTGAACGCATACGGTTTTTCCGTATGCGTTCAATCATGTCTTTATAGATTTTTGCTCTCCACAGGGCGGTAGACGAGCTTGCCGTCTATGCGGAGGGACTCCATCAAAACCACCCGTGTCACGGCGGATTTTACGCTTCCAAGGGCTTGCTGCGCCGCAATGAGGTCTCTTTTTCCAAAGGGGGCGAAACGGCGGCAGAGGGTGATATGTGGGCGGAAGGCGCGCTTTTCCAAGGTGAAGCCTTGGGCACGCAGGAGCTGCTCCACTTCTTTTTGCAGCGCCGCAAGAGGAGGCGAGAGCTCCGCTCCTGCCCAGATGAGATCGTCAAAAGCGCCGATCTTTTCCATGTGCAGGGTAAAAGCCTTGCTTTGGATGGCGCGCAGCGCCTCCCGCGCGGCGTCGAGATGTTGGGTTTCGCCAATGAAGGCCAGCGTGAGATGGAGATTTTCCCGGCGTGTGAAATTGCCGCGGCCCTGCTTTTTCAAAGCTTCCTGTGCTTGCAGGAGAGCATCGCGGGCGGCGGGGGAGAGTTCGAGAGCAACAAAAAGACGCATCGGATCACGCTCCTTTGCCTTCCAGTTTAGTGGAAGGCGGAGCAGATGTCAACGGAGGAGAAAGTATGGAGGAGAAAAAGCTTATTCTGCAGCCCCGTCTGCAGGCGCTTTCCCAATTGGTGCCTGACGGCGCCCGCATGGCGGATATCGGCACCGACCACGGCTATCTCCCGGTCTACCTTCTGCAGGAGGGGAAGATTACTTTTGCCATCGCTTCCGACATCAACCGTGAGCCGTTGGAGCACGCGCGGCGCACGGCTCTGGAATATCACATTACGGAGCATATCGATTTTCGCCTTTGCGGCGGGCTGGATCTCATCGAGCCCCATGAGGTGGATACCGTGGTCGTTGCCGGTATGGGCGGCGAGACGATTGCCGCTATTTTAAGCGCTGCGCCGTGGTTAATGAAAAGCGAAATCACTTTACTCTTGCAGCCTATGAGCAAGC
>JAFQLA010000019.1 GCA_017396725.1 Oscillospiraceae bacterium | reverse complement strand
TAGTCTGATACTCAAAAATGGACTGCAGGATACCCTGACTCATTTCAGCCTGATAAGGCGTGTAAGCAGTCAGGAATTCTTCCTTGGCGGGGATATACTTAACAGCACCGGGAATATAGTGGTCGTATGCGCCTGCGCCGCGCAGAACGGTAGAGAACACCTTATTCTTGGCAGCCATGGCCGCAAAAGCACGGCTCACTTCCAGCTCGCTCATTCCTTCGGGAATGTTGAGGGGCTTATCAAGATACATGCTGGCAGGAACATCGGCATAAAGGTCACGATAGTCCTTCATGCCGATGGCATTAAGCATTTCCTGACGTTCCTCCCGGGTAGAAGGTACGTAGCTTCCCATATTACTTCTCCTCAGCGCAGAATGCTTCGTAAGCGGCTGCGTCCAGCAGGTCTTCACCGCCGCTGACGCCTTCCACCTTGATGATCCAGGCGCCGTAAGGATCGCTGTTCAGGGTTTCGGGAGCGTCCAGCAGATCTTCGTTGATCTCTGCAACAGTGCCGCTGACAGGGCTCATGAGGTCGGAAACAGCCTTTACGGATTCTACATCGCCGAAGGCTTCGCCTGCGTTGACAGCGTCGCCAACTTCGGGCATGTTGATGAATACCAGGTCGCCCAGCTCGCTCTGTGCGAAGTCGGAAATACCGATAACAGCTACATCGCCGTCCATCTTGACCCATTCGTGGTCCTTGGAATACTTCAGTTCAGCAGGAAAGTTCATAGTAATACCTCCAAATAATAAATATGAAATGTGATTGATTGGTTTGTTATTTTAAAATCTTTTGGGGAGGCGGTGCCTCCGGCGCGCTGCCGCGCCGGAAGCACCAAGGGAAAAAGAATAGAAAGATGTCTTATTACACGCCGATGTTGCCGATGAGAGCTTCGAGAGCATCGTCGAATTCTTCGCCGGAGAAGCAGTACTTCATTTCGGTGTAGTTAGCGCGCAGCTTTTCCACTTCTTCGGTGATATCGCGGTTGCGCAGGATGCAGTCAGCCATGAGCTCTGCAACCTTGGCAAACTCTTCCTTGCCAAAGCCGAAGCGGGTCATTTCGCTCACGCCCATGCGCAGTGCGCCGGAAGCGGTGAAGCCTTCTTCATCGGGAGTAGCCTGATAGTTTACAACGATGTTGTTTTCTTCCAGGCGTTCAGCCACTTCGGGGCCGGTACCG
This sequence comes from Oscillospiraceae bacterium, assembly GCA_017396725.1. The sequence goes on along the minus strand of JAFQLA010000019.1, from coordinate 3,881 downwards.
TAACCCACGGAAACGATGACCTGGTGGGTTTCGGTGTAGTCGTTGGCGGGATCACCGGCAACGTTGAGGCCCTGAGCCTTGAGGCACTTGGCAAAGTGCTTTGCGTTTTCGATAACTGCCTTCTGATAGGAATCCTTGAAATAGTTCATTTCATAGGCTGCCATCAGCATACCCACGGTGGTGCCCAGATGATGGTTGGAAACGCTGCCGGGGAATGCGCGGGATTCGATGGTATTCCACAGACCGTACTTGAGTTCGTCCTTCTTGTAGTTGCAGCCGATGACACCGCGCTGGGGGCCAAAGAAGGTCTTATGAACGGAACCGGTAACGATCTCAGCGCCTTCTTCGAAGGGCTTCTGGAAGTAGTCACCTACGAGGCCCAGAACATGCGCCATATCGTACATGATGGTGGTGGGGATGTTCTGTTCATCAACGAACTTGCGGATCTCGGCAACGGGTTCCTTGTGGATGACCATGCTCTTGCCGAAGATGATGAGTTCGGGACGGTACTTTTCAATGACCTTCTTGGTTTCTTCCACGTCGATCTTGTAGATGTTGTCGGGAAGTACGGGGAAGTTCACGATAGCGCTGCGTTCGGTAACGGGATCGATAGCCACATAGTCATGGAGAGCGCCCATGGGCTGAGCGGAGAGGTGGCCGCCCTTGATGATGTGGTTATTGAGGATATAGCCAAGACGCTTGGGGGTGTGCTTGCGGTCCAGGCGGTTCTTCCAGTCCATAAGGGCGGAGAACACTGCCATGTTGCTCATCTGACCGCTGATAACACGGGTTTCCACTTCGGTGCAGCCGAAGTACTGGCGCATCTGGTCTACCAGCAGGTGTTCCACTTCATCGATGAACTTGGTGCCCTGATAATAGAAGATATCCTTATCATAGAAGGACTTGACCTTCTTGTGTTCAGCATAACGGAAAGCAGGGTCGGATGCGCAGAGCATCTGCACAGCGCGGCTGGGCGTATTTTCGGAGGGGATCAGATTGATGCAGCGCTTCTGACGCCACTCGTGATTTTCCTTCGCCTTGATGAGCAGCTCAACGGCCTTGACCTTGCGGTCAGCAGCTTCGGGAGCAGCAGTTTCTTCCTCTTCGCGGTAGATAATGGGACGGGCGAAGGGAGGTGCATCCACGCGCATATGATAAGGAGGCACAACAGCCTTCAGGCGCTTGCCGCGGACTTCTACTTCCACCTTGTCGTTTTCAAGGATGTCGCTATCGATATAGCACATACCGATGGAGCGCTTGGCGGTCTCCTCCAGAATGACGGTCTGCAGGCCTTCGCCTTCAGCAACATAGTAAGGAACCATGGTGCCGCTGGTGACCCAACCTACCTGCTTTTCACCCTTGTAGACGGGCATGCCGGCGCGGATAACGCCGCGGTCAAGCAGAGTGATGGGCTGAATGCGGCGAGGCAGGAGAGAATTGTCGCTGAAGTCACGGGACATGATGCGCTTGAAAGCGGCGCTCTGCTGAGCGAGAGCTTCGCGGCCGATATAGTTGCCCTTGAGTTCGGAGAAGCTGACTGCGAACTTAGCCAGGGAAACAGCAAAGATGGGCATCTTGTTGCCATCGGGATCCAGACCCATTTCGTGGCCGTAGAGAGGCATGCCGGCTTCTACACGCAGGGTGTCGCGTGCGCCGAGGCCCGCAGGCTTAGCGCCCAGCTCAACGAGGCGCTTCCACAGCCATGCGATATCTTCGCTGCGGGTGTAAACTTCGTAGCCGAGAGGTTCACCGGTGTAGCCGGTCTTGGCCAGACGAACTTCGTGGCCTTCCAGTTCCATGGTGTTGAGGGCGTTCTTCATGGGTTCGGTAAGAGCCTTGCCGCCGGAGAGAACGCTGAGGAGTTCCTTGCACTTGGGGCCCTGAACTGCGACAGCTGCCCATTCCTTGGTGATATCGGTGATGGTGCAGTCGAAGTTCCTGACCTGTTCACGCAGATGAACCAGGTCCTTTTCGGTATTGGAAGCGTTGACTACCAGCAGATAGCGTTCTTCTTCATAACGATACAGATAAGCATCGTCGATGGCGCTGCCGTCTTCATCGGGAATGATGCAGTACTGAGCCTTGTTGAGGTCCAGGGCATTTACATTGCTGGTGAGCACATGCTGCAGGAAAGCCACGCGATCGGGACCTTCAATAATGAGGCGGCCCATGTGGGACACATCAAAAAGGCTGCAGAAATGGCGGGTATAAAGATGTTCAGCCACAATACCGGTGGGATACTGGATGGGCATTTCCCATCCACCGAAATCCACCATGGTGGCGCCGGCGTTCACATGAACGTCATACAGTTGCGTGCGTTTCAATTCAGACATAGCATTTTTCCTCCTGAATATATTTTGTACACTTTTTTCACAGATTTTCAGGCAAAACAAAAAGAGGCACAAAATCTGCTTTCACAGATTCTGTGCCTCCGTCATGTACCTGAGAGATTCCCCATCCTTTGGACAGGTTGCACCTTTGGTGACGGCTTTTGCCGTACTTTTCGGAGTATCGTCATGGTTCGATCCTTTTGCCTGAGAGCTTCTGCATTCCCCTTCGGCACCGCATAGCGGATTCTCCCGAACCAATCGCCCGATCTTATTCGAGTTATCTTTTCAAAAGAATAACCTTTCTAAAAAGAGAATACCATAGGAAAAAATGCCATTCAAGCCGAAATTTGCCGTTTTTCTTCTTGTTTTCGCATAGATTTTCCCGTTTTCGTTTTTTCGATCAAGAAGAAAAATCTATTGATGCCATAAAATCGATAAATCCGATATTTCACTCTCTCAAGAGTGCTATATTCTCCTCTGTCAGGTTCATGTACTCCATTTCCCGCTCTTTGCTCTGTCCTACATTGGTGGAAAGCCATTCGTTATACTCTCCTTGGCTCATGGGGGACGAAGTATCGTACGCGCCGTCTTCCATCACAAAGTAGACAACGCCTGTTCCCTCACGGTCAACTTCCGTGGGGAAAGCCTCCCCCTGATAGATCTCTGTCAGCTCTTTGCTCCAGGCATCCACCCTGGCAATGGCACGGTAGCAATGGCTGCTCACATCATAGCGATAAAGAGTATACGGCCACAAGGCGTCTCCCGCGGCTCCCTGATTATGAGAGGCGTAAGCACGAAGGTAACCGCCTTCATAAAAAGCAAACATAGGATACGCCGTAAAGAGCATGCTGCGCTCACCGCTATCCTCATCGTAAGAGAGAATATAGCCCATCTGCCCCGCCGTGTAGGTATCCGTGTAGAGAAGGATCAGCTCCTCCTTCCTGTCCCCCGTGACATCGGCTACAACAAAATGGTTGCTTTCCATCAATCCGCCGCTCTCGCACACCGTACCGTCAGGCAGGATATTGCGGTAAAGAAGATCTTCCAGTACCGCGACATAAGCTTCCTCACGGGTATTATAGAGTTCTCCCGCAGCAATGCCGCTATACCGCGGGCGTACCGCCGCGGTGCTGTTCTGCACGGTGAAAACACGGATACCGTCTTCCACGGGAGCAAACCAGATGCATCCCCCTGCCGCGCCCACAAGGCCGGCATTCCAGAAGAGATCCGCCCGCTCCCTATCATAGCGGGTAACCATAATGTTTTCCCACAGCTCATCGGTAAAGATATCATCGTAAAATCCCAAAAACTGAGACGCGTTTTCTACTCCGATCTCGGCCCCGTTCACTGTGACCATTGCGGGATAGAGGATCTTTTCCGCCACGGCTGCGCGGTCGTCCGCTTCTATCTCACCCACAAACTCCGCGTAGAAGCGCTGGGCATCATCCAGCGCAAGGCCCGTTGCGTTGTAGAAATCCTCCGCCGAAGGCTGATCCGGCGTCTCATCGGTCCCCAGGCCAAAATCAGGTCTCGGCAGCGAAGGATCCGCCG
>JAFQLA010000018.1 GCA_017396725.1 Oscillospiraceae bacterium | reverse complement strand
ACGATCACCACCACGAAGTCGATACTGGACATGCGGTTTTCATAGGTCTCGCGGGCATCGTGATTGGAGGAGAGGGCCGCAATACCGTCCAGCGCCACCAGATCTTCATACACCGCGTCCGCATCCGCGCCCTCGGCAAGGGTCACGAGATAGGAATTGGTTTGGGTCTGCGCGCCCGAAAGGCTCTCATAATAGGCGGGAGTCATATACACGAAATGGCCCATATAGTGCTCAAAAATGCCCGCCACAGTCACTTCCATCCGCTCGTCGCCATCAAGGAACACGGTGTCGCCCACGCCCACGCCCAAAAGCTCGGAGAGCTTGAGGTCGATGAAAGCGCCCTCGTCAGTCAGGGCAAATTCCTCGCCCGTATCATAGTCCAAAAGCGTCATGAAGCGGGCTGCGTCCGCCGGATCGATGACCTCGGCATAGGCGGTAATGGAGTATTCTTCCGTGATGGCAGTGGTGGGGATCATGCGCACGGCAGCAAAGTCCGCAATACGCGCATCCTTTGTTACGAAGCCCTCGATCGTATCCCGGTCTTCTTCCAGCGCGGAATCCGCAAGTGAGATCTGCGCCGTGTGGTGCAAAAGATCTTCGTACTGCCGTCCCACGGTGACAAGAAGGCTGGAACGCAGGCCAAAGCCCGCGATGATCAGCGCCGTGCAGCCGCCGATACCCGCAACAGTCATGAAAAAGCGTTTTTTATAGCGCAGGAGATTGCGGGCCGTCACCTTATAGGTAAATTTCATCCGCTTCCAAAGGGGCGTGACGCGCTCCAGCAGGATGCGTTTGCCCGCCTTGGGCGTCTTGGGCCGCATCAGGGCGGCCGGGGCGGCACGCAGCGTGGCAAGGCAGGCGCCCAAGGTGGAAACCGTAGTGCAGGCAACTGCCGCAAGCATGGAAATCACCGTGATATCAAAATGCGCGTGCAATTGGATAGACGGCACCTCATAGAGTAGCTGATAGGCTGTAAATATCATACTGGGGAACAAGGTGTAGCCAATGGCAAGACCCAGAACGCCGCCGATCAGGCTGGGCAGCAGCCCGTAACCGATGTATTTCATGGAAATGGCGGCAGGGCCATAACCCAGCGCCTTGAGACTGCCGATCTCCACGCGGTGCTCTTCTACCATGCGGGTCATAGTGGTAAGGCACACCAGCGCCGCCACAAGGAAGAAAATCAGCGGGAATACGGCGGCAAGATTCCCCATGCGGTCGGCATCCTGACCGAAGCCTGTGTAGCCGGGATTGTAGCTGCGGGAGAATACATACCACTCGCCGTTTTCGATCTCGGAGATCTCACGCCGCGCGTCCGCGATCTTTTCTTCCGCCTCCGCGATCTCTTCTTCCGCTTCGCGCTTGCCGTCTTCAAATTCAGCGTAGCCGTCGTTATATTCCGCCTCGCCGCGGATGAGCTCGCTGCGGGCATCGGCAAGGTCGGTTTCTGCCTGCGTGATCTCTTCGGCGAAGGTAATTTTCCCCTCTTCCAGCTCTGCAAGGCCGGTCTCATAATCGATCCATCCCTGATCCAGCTGCGCTCTGGCGTCAGCAAGGGCAGTTTCCGCCTCGGCCAATTCTTCCTTTCCCTGAAGGTACTGGGCATAGCCTGTGCGGTAGGCGTTCCGTCCGCTTTCCAGCGCGGCGGCGCCTTCATAATATTCCTCCCAGCCCACATTGAGCTCTCGCTGGGCGGCGGCCATATACTCCGCCGTCAGAAAGCTGCCGTCCACAAGCATGGCATCATACTGCGCCTGCAAAGCCGCCTTCTGCTGCTCTGCCATCCGGCGCTGCTCAAGATAGGCCGCCCGCTCTTCTTCCGTAAGGTTGGGATCCAGCAGCGCCATATCGATCATATCGATACTCTGCTGCGCGGCAGCAATATAAGTTGAAAGGGTCTGTTCCATGCCCGCAAGCACCGCGTTGGCGGAAGCAAGCATAGTGGGAGAATCGGAAGCAAGATCGCCCAGCAGCGCATCCGCCGAAACGCCCAGCTGCGCCGCTACCGCGCCTGCAAGGGTATTGAGCTGCGACTGGGCACTGTCCAAAGTTGCCTTTGCCTCAGCAAGCTGCCTTTCTGCCGCGGCAAGACCGCCGGAAGCGGCTTTCAGCTGCGCTTCCGCGTCCGCCAGCTCCGCTTTGCCCGCTTCCAGTTCCGCAAGGCCTTCTTCATAGTCGAGTTCTCCCTGCGTCAGTTCCGCGTGGGCATCATTGAGCTGTACCTCGGCATCGGCAAGTTCCGCTTCCCCCCTGGCCTTTTCGCTGTAGAATTCTTCACGGCCGCTATAATACTCGCTCCAGCCGTTATCCAGCTGACGGCGGGCGTCAGCCAGTTCGCTTTCGGCATCGGCAAGTTCTGCTTCCACTTCTGCCTTGGCGTCAGCCAGTTCTTTTTCCGCATCAGAAAGTTCGCCGTTGGCCTCTTCCATCAGCGTATCATACCGAAGCGCGGCGCGCACTTCACCAAAAGGTTCCAGCGTGTCGACAATACTTTCGATATAGTCATCATATTCATCGCAAAAAGCGGTCATTTCCGCCGCGCCATCCACCAGAAGATAGGCCACGGTATAGACCTCCATGTCAAAGCTCTCCTTGGGGAGATAGATGTAAGCATTCACCGAGCCCGTGCCCAGCGAAGAGGTACCGCGCTCCAAGGAAATATACATAGGGCTGCGCACCGCGCCCACCACGGTAAAGGCACTCTGCCGCAGGGAGTCTTCCATATCCTCATGGGGCAGGATGGAAACAGTATCTCCAACGGAAATGCCCAGGATCCCCAAAAGATGCTCATCCACCGCGCACTCTGCCGCGGAGGTGGGCAGACGGCCGGAGCGAAGCTCCACATCGTTGATACCGCGTTCCGTCAGGGAATAGACCTTGGCCACCAGATCCTGATCTCCTGCGGCGGCATAAGTGTCCAGCATATAGGCGCCCTCCGCCGCCAGGATATTCTCCTGCTCTGCAAGGGCGGCAATATCGTCCTGCGTAAGGCCCAGATTGCTCATGATCTGGATATCGGCGAGGTGCAGCGAATCCAGATACTCGTCCCCTGTGCGCTTCATATCGGGCGCCGTGGAGCGAAGACCTGAGAAAAAGGCCACTGCCAGCGCCACCAGAATGAGGATGGACAAAAAGCGGCTGAAGGTATGTCTGATCTCACGGAAAAAATCCTTCCGGATCATGGATCCCATGTTCTGCACCTCCTTTCCGAAAATTTCAGTTTCCCTTTACCACTCGATCTCTTCTACAGGCGTGGGCTGTGGATTGAGCGACATGTCGGCAACGGTACCGTTCTTGATGCGGATCACACGGTCCGCCATGGGGGTAAGGGCGCTATTGTGGGTGATGACGATCACCGTGACTCCCTTTTTGCGGCAGCTATCCTGCAGGAGCTTTAAAACCGTCTTGCCCGTTACATAGTCCAGCGCGCCTGTGGGCTCATCACAAAGCAGCATTTTGGGATTCTTGGCAAGGGCGCGGGCAATAGCCACACGCTGCTGCTCGCCGCCGGAGAGCTGACCGGGGAAATTCCCCGCGCGGGCACTGAGACCCACAACGTTGATAACCTGTTCCGCCGGCAGAGGATCGCGGCAGATCTGCGCCGCCAGCTCCACATTTTCAAGGGCGGTCAGGTTGCCCACCAGATTATAAAACTGGAACACAAAGCCGATATCATGGCGGCGATAGGCAGTGAGCTCCTTGCGGGAAAAATCGCTGACACGGACGCCATCCACCGTGATGGTGCCGCCGGAGCAGGTGTCCATGCCGCCCAGCATGTTCAAAACCGTGGTCTTACCCGCGCCGGACGGACCCACGATCACGCAGAACTCACCCTTTTCGATTTCAAAGCTGACGCCGTCTGCCGCGCGGATCTCCACATCGCCCGTGCGGTAGATTTTCGATACATTTTCAAAACGGATAAAAGGTGCCATAAAACCGCCCCTTTCCTAAAGCATACTTTTATAATTTTAGCATAGCACAGGAAGAAGATGAAAGTTTTAACAAGTTGTAAAGAACACTCGGCAATTGCCATTTCTGTCACCGATTTGAAAGAAATTTGTCCCGTCTTGTCACTTTCCTTTTCATTCACCGCATGATATATTTAATTTACACTCTCGCATGAAACCTTTTGCGGCGCAAACCGTCTTATATACAGAAATTATTTTACGGAGCTTATCTATGGTCTTTTCCAGTCTTCTTTTCGTCTTCGCGTTTTTCGCGCTCAATATGCTTGTCTATCACCTGATGCCCTCCATCCGCGGCAAAAACACCGTGATGCTGGTTTTCTCACTGATTTTCTATGCATGGGCAGGGCCTGCCTATCTTCTGCTGCTCCTTTCCATGACTTTTGTGGATTACCGCGCAGGCCTCATCATGGAAAACAGCCGCACCCCCGGTGCCCGCAAGGCAGGTCTCATCCTTGGCTGCGGCTTTAATCTGGCACTGCTGGGTGTATTCAAGTATCTCACCTTTGTTCTGGAAAATGTGAATCTTCTCTTCCCCTTCACCGATTCCGTGCCCCAGATTTTGCTGCCCATCGGCATCTCCTTCTATACCTTCCAGCTTTTGAGCTATGTGGTGGATGTATATCGCGGTAATGTGGCGGTGCAGAAAAATTATTTCACGCTTCTTCTCTATGTGAGCCTTTTCCATCAGTGCATCGCCGGTCCCATTGTCCGCTACGAAACGGTGGCGCAGGAGCTTACCGACCGATCCGTCACCCCCGCCGACCGCGCTTACGGCATCCGCCGTTTCTGCGTGGGGCTTTTGAAAAAGGCCATCTTCGCCAACCGCTGCGGCGCGCTGGCAGATACCTTCCTTGTAGCCGCAGCCGAAGTGAACGGCGCGGAGATCCTCATGACCCGTCCCGCTCTTT
>JAFQLA010000313.1 GCA_017396725.1 Oscillospiraceae bacterium | reverse complement strand
GGTTCGGCGGCGTGGGAACAGCATACCCCCGACCTGTGCCGAACAGGTCAAAGGACACACGCGGCGGCATCGCCGCAGCCGAGTTCAGCGGTTGTGTCCATCGCGTCGTCGGAGCAAGCTCCTCCTCTCCAAATCGAACCCACTTCGCTGGGCTTCGATTTGGGACAGGAACGACGACAGGGGAAGTCTTCCCCCGTGCGGTATCCGTACTGACCGTGGCAAAATCGAACAGAGACAGTCTCACGCCGCCTCGATGCTCACCGCTCAAACGCCTTTGCTGTCAAGGACTTCCCGTCCTATTTGCAAGTTATAGGTGGAATGATCGGCGGAAATCGAGCGGAAACAGACACCGCAGCCAACGGGTGTACTGCGCCCTACTGAAACGTCAAAAAGGCAATAGCGCATAAAGCGCAGGAAAGATGTGGAAAATAGTAGCAACAAAGGAGTGTGATACTATATTGGAGATGAATGTCAGAGATGACAAGCAGTTGGTTGAGATCTGGCTGACCAACGCCGAAAAGAAAGACCTTGCCCTGCGTGAGGGTCTCAAAGACATCTATGACAAGTACAAGAAGAAAAAGTATCTGGTGGCCGTTTTTGAATCCGGTGAAAAGGATCTGTATCAAGGCACGTTGGATTTGCTTGCTTATAATAAACGCCGCTGCGCCGAACTGGAGGTTCAGCGGGAGAAGAAACAGCGCACGGCAGCAGCCGAACGATGAGATATTTGGCGGAAGGGAGGAATCTCTTCCGCCTTTTTTCTCTCTCGTATTGAAATGATCACAACTGTATGATACAATGTTATCCGCAAACAAAGTGGCTCTCATAGATATATTCGATGCTGACAGGAGGTGACTTGCTGTGACCGAAATTTTTGATATTGCAGGCTATGTCCGTATTTCCGTGGATGACGAGCTTGACCGGGATAATATCTCCATCGAAAACCAGAAAGCGATCATCGGAGACTTTGTAAAAACCAGATTCCCCGGCAGTTCGCTGACCTTTTACGAAGACCGTGACCGCTCCGGCTACACGTTTGAACAGCGTGAGGGTTATCAGGCCATGCGAAAGGGGCTCATGTCCCATAAATACGATATCCTGATCGTCAAGGACTTCTCCCGTTTCTCGCGCCGCAACAGCCGCGGTCTTGTAGAACTGGAGGACCTGCGCGATGCCGGAGTTCGCATTATTTCTATTGGCGACGGCATCGACTTTCCCAACGACGATGACTGGCTCAAAATCCAGTTTCAATTCCTGATCAATGAGATGCCCGTTACTGACACTTCCAAAAAGGTGCGTAATGTCATCAAACGCAGACAGGCAGATGGCGAATGGCTGTGTGCCGCACCCTATGGCTACATCCTCAACAAGCGCAGGGAATTTGAGATCGTCCCTACGGAAGCAGATATCGTGCGTAAAATCTTTGACCTCTACAACAACGATGGTTGGGGTTACAAGAGAATCGCAAACTATCTGACCGATCAGGGGGTGCCGACTCCCAGAATGTCGGAGCAAATGCGCAAAGAGGCTGATGGACAGGAATACAAGCGCCAGGTCAAGGCGGCATGGGCGATTGTGACAGTACAGGGTATTCTGGACAACGATTTCTACATCGGCACCCTCCGTCAGGGCAAGTACACCCGCGCCAAGATAAACGGCAAGGATGTGCGCCGGGACGACGGCGAGCAGATCGTCATCGAAAATCATCATCAGCCAATCATCGACTACCGCACCTTTGCCACAACTATGGCGCTGCGTGAAAAGCGCACCCGAAACAACTACCGTGGCGTGAAGATCAACGACAATGTGTATTCCGGCTTTCTGGAGTGCGGCGACTGCGGCAGTCCCATGTTTGCCATGAGCCGAAGCGACCTGAAGCCTGCCTATACATGTGGAACCTATCACCGCAGGGGACTCAAGGGCTGCACCAGTCACCACATTCGTGTGGACAGGCTCGATGACCTGCTGAAAAGCTATGTACGCAAGCTCATGGAAAATTCCGCTGCCATGATCGAACAGCTAAGCCGTGATCTTGCCCGTGAGAACGACGATATTGCCGAGACCGAGCAATCCGCCGACCATCTGGCAGAGGTACTGGACGAGCTGATGGAGGAAATGAAAGTTACCAAGCGGCAGCGCATCCGGGAGATTATGAAAAAGCCGGAGAAGGAAGCAGAGATAGAAGCGACCTATGACGAACTGGAGGAAGAACTGCAGAAGAAGATCGATGGCCTGAACCACCAGATCGATATGCTTTCCGATAAGCGCAACATGGTCATCAAGGTCAACCGTGCGGCAAAAACTGCTCTGGATGTGTTTGCCGACATTCTGGCAAAGGAAAAGCTTGACCGCAACGATCTGGAGCTGATCATTGACCGGGTGATGGTCTTTGAAGATCATCTGGAAATTAAGCTGCAGCGGGACATTGACGCCCTGCTTCGGTGCGGAACGCTGGAGGAAGCCGCAAATTTTAATTCAGGCATCGAAAATAGCTTACATTGCCGTTTAGTCCAGAGCGCAGATAAGCGTCCGGACAAGGTTTTCGATGTCAATGTTGTCTATGACGGCGACCCGCTGGAGATTTACACGAGCCGTGACGGCGAGGTCATTTTCAAAAAGTATTCCCTCATCGGCGGACTTGATGACTTCGCGGTGCAGTTTTGCGAATCGCTCAACAAATCCACCGGCTGCACCACCGCCATCACTGACCGCGACTCCATCATTGCCGTCGTCGGCGGCGAGCGGCGCGAACTGATGGGAAAGCACATCAGTCCCCGCCTTGAGGAGATCATGGAAGAGCGCAAGATCTACCGCCGTGAGAGCAGTGAGGACACCGTCCTTGTCACCGAAAACAACGACCGCTGCTGCGCGCTTATCGCTGCACCGATCATCTGTGAGGGCGACACGCTCGGGCTTGTCCTTTTCACCGGCGGTGAAACGGAGATCGCCGGCGAGACGGAGTATAAGCTTGCCCAGACCATCGCCGCGTTTTTGGGAAAACACATGGAAAGCTGAAAAGATCTAAAAAACGTGCATCACAGTGTTTGCTGTGATGCACGTCAGTCTGTCGAAAAAGGTCTCACCGAGTTTCTCGCGCAAGCGAGAAAGAAAGTGAAACCATTTTCTCCGGCGGCGTGTACGTCGGAGAAAATACTTCTCGCGGCGTAAGCGGGTGACGCGTCGCCGCGCAAAAAACTCGAAAAAGTGGTGGAGCCACTTTTTCGACAGTCGAGCGTGCATCACAGTGTTTGCTGTGATGC